>NZ_DBLXSO010000018.1:0-55985 GCF_057878315.1 Jutongia sp.
GCCAAGAGAAAGACTTGCTTTCTTCTTACCCTTCTTAGAAAGACCAACAACCTGAACAGTTCCCTTGGAAACCTTGTTGTCGCCGGAAAGAACAACTGCCTTTGTAACCTTATACTTGAAGTTACCCTGTGTGAAGGTCTTACCCTTCTTAACACCGATCGTCTTACTGTTGAAGTCAACACCGTTTACAGTGTACTCAATCTCGATAGAATTGGTTGGGAATGTCTTTAACTCGCTTCCTGATGGATATGCAGCATCCTTTGTTCCATCAGATGGAGCATAAGCATCTGCCAGCATGAACTGATAGTACTTGGAAGCATCGCCTTTGTTAGGAACAACCTTGTACTCCTTGATTACCTTGCCATCGATCTTAAGAACAGCGTCCTTAACGGATACACCCTTCATAGAAAGAGGAATATCGGTAGAAAGATATAACATGTTAAACTTCGTTGATGCAGAAGAAACCTTCTTCACATCGAGTCCGGTGATTGCAACTTTGTACTTCACACCGTTCTTCTCCATTGTAGCATCAGTGATAGATGTTACATTGATTGGATTGGTCTTGCCCTCATGGCTCCATGCTACCTGCTTGGTGTAATCATAATCCTTACACTTCAGACCTGTATCTGCATGCCATACATCACGGAAAAGCCAGTCATCTGTCTGGAATCCAAGATATGCCTTGTAAGTGCTTGAAGGAACAACTGCTACAGGAGTAGCTGTCTTTGCAGGAGCCGGAGCTTCTGCTACAACGTAGAACTTGAATGTAATCTTGTCACCCTTCTTTACAGGGATCTCATCCTTAATTGTATTAGCTGTTTCCTTCTCGACATCTGTTGCCCACTCGTTATTAACGGTAAGTCTTACATTGCCCTTTGCATCCTGCATAAGCTGTGATGTCCAAGAATATTCCTTAGCGGAAGCACCCTCACCAACGACAACCTTTGTTGCTTTGAGGTTGAAGTCCTTAGGCATAACACCTGTGCTTCCGTTGATGATGATAGGGAACCAGATCGCACCACTCTTGGTGATATCCGGCATATCACTTCTTGCTGTAACAGACAGTGCATACTCACCAGTCTTGGAGATGGTTGCACAAGAGCTGTCAGAAACAATGTAGTCCATTGTATTAGCATCGAAAAGAGCCTTACCGTCAGCACTCTTAGCTGCGGTAACCTTTGCCTTCATTGCCTCTGAACCAAATACAGCAGACTGGATCACCTTCTTGCCTGTAGTATCTGTAGGATCAATTCTGACATCAGGACCTGCAGAAGGTGTCAGTGCCTCAACTACGTTTGCGCTGAGTGCCATATCAAATGATGTGCTCAGTGGAACCTCAGGAGGTGCTGTCACTTCCGGAGCCTGTGTAGGAACAGGGGTAGCTGTTGGTGCAGCCGGAACATATGTCCAGTCAACACCCTGAATCTTGAAGGTAACCTCGATATCGAACTTACCGGTTGGAGCTGCAAGCTCAGTGTTCGGAGCGTTGTCCTTGATTGCCTGATACAGAGGATCCGGAGATGTCTTATCGTCCGGAGCATATCCGTTAGCGATCATGAACTTGTAGTTAGCGCCCTTCTTAAGATCGCCCTTTGCAGGAAGATCAACGTTTGTTGCGATCTCCTTGCCGTTTACCTTGATAGAAGATGCCTTCGCTGTAACTGCGCTGTTGACATCATCCTTTACGATGTTGGTAGCAATGTCAAGCATGTAGAAATTGCCGTCCTTGTCCTTACCAAGATCGAGATCCTTGATGGATACAGTGTACTCGCCATCTGCAGACATTACTGCATCAGATACGGTTGCACCCTCAACGAGCTCAGCCTTCTCAGCGGTAGACTCATCCAGAGTACCCTTCTTGTCACCCTTTGTGTACAGGGAAGGACCGTTACCGTTCTTGTAGATGTTCACACCATTGTAAGGCTGAACCTCCTTGCCGTTTGCCTGTAACCACTCATTGTACTTCGCATCAGCCTCAACCTGCTCGTAGCCGTCACGATAGTCATATGAGTTTGTCTGGAAACCAACCATAGCACCATATGTAACTACTGTTGCTGCAGGAGTGTTTCCAGTACCTGCTGCCCCATCTGCTGCACTTGCAGGAGCGATGTCAAGCCCGGAACCGAGCGAAACCATCATTGCTGCTGAAAGCACGAATGATAAGGCTTTCTTGAAACCTTTTCTCATGGTAATACCTCCTTTTGCTGCAATTTCGGACGGTCATGAGAAGAAACCTGTCCATACGCAGCGTATTATAAGCTATATTATAGCAAAACAATGGTCATTTGGCTATAACAAACCTCTCATTTTTTATAATAATTTTTCCACATAAAATACACAAATTATTTGCTCTTTCCTGTGTTTAGGCTCCCCTGTATTTCAAGGATTCATTATTGACATAATCCCCGTTTTTCTCTACAATCGGAGAAAGGATAAAACTCTACAGAATAAGGCAGAAAACTGCCATGAAAGGTTGTATGAATATGGATCAGAATAAAATATTGGAATGTATGGAAGAGATCAAGGCGATCGCACAGTCACAACAGAACCGGATGACAAAGGAGGAGGTTCACCGCTATCTTTCCGATATGGAATTAAAGGAAGAACAGTTTGATGCTGTCTATCAGTATCTGGTCACCAACGGCATCACGATCACCGGCTTTCACCCTTCCCGGACAGAAGGTCCCGTGCTTTCTTCCACCGAGACAATGTACTCCGGCGAGCCGGAAGTTTCCACGGAGACAGACGGCAGCCAGCTGCAGGAAAACGCAGATGCTCCGCGCCGCATCTCCAAGGCAGAGCGCAATCTCGAACTTTACCGCAGAGAGGTTTCCGCACTCACTGCGCATAGCGGTGCCGAGCTTTCTGCTCTCTGGGACTGCTTTCTCTCCGGCGATACCTCAGCAAAGGACGCCCTTGTCCACGAACAGCTCGACAAGGTATTCCGCATTGCCAAAACTTATGAAAAGCGCGGCATTGCACTGGATGAGATGATCGCCGAGGGCAACATCGGTATCCTGATGGGACTGGAGCGTATTGGAAAGACTCCTTCTGACTTCCGTGTGGATCAGGCACCGGATCTGAAGCAGATCAATGCCGTGATCGAGGAAGAGATTCGTCTTGCCATCGAAAGCATGATTGATTCCGTCACGATTGCAAAGGACTGGGAGCACACGGTTCTTGCCAAGACAAATTTATTGCATGAGGCAGCCAAATACCTCGCCGAGGAAAACGGTCGTACTGCCACCCCATGGGAGCTGGCAGAATATACCAAGATCCCTCTGGCAGAGATTCATGATATCATGGGATTATCGGAGGATGCCAAGAACATCTCCAAGACAAAATAAATTCTGAAAGGTACGGTATTCCTATGAATAAGAACATTTTCTCTCCTGAGACAATACTGCATAAAATCACCACTCCGCTTACGACCTGGTATCAGTTAAATGCCCGTTCACTTCCCTGGCGGACTCCTGCCGGCAGCTCGTCCCGACCGGATCCCTATCATATATGGATCTCCGAGATCATGCTGCAGCAGACCCGAGTGGAGGCAGTAAAGGACTATTATACACGCTTTTTAAAACGCCTGCCGGATGTTTCCTCTCTCGCAGGCGTTTCTCATGATGAGCTGATGAAGCTCTGGCAGGGGCTCGGCTATTACAGCCGCGCCAACAATCTGCAGCGTGCAGCGATACAGATCATGGAGGAATACGGCGGCAGCTTCCCGGAGCATTACGAGGAGATTCTGACGCTTCCGGGCATCGGAGAATATACAGCCGGTGCGATCGCCTCAATCGCATTCGGCGAAGCCGTTCCTGCGATTGACGGCAATGTATACCGTATCTACACAAGACTTTGCGGGGATGATTCCGACATCACCAAAACACCGTTTAAGAAGAAACTGCGCTCTCTCCTTTCCAATGCCATCCCGGTCACAGAACCGGGCAGCTATAATCAGGCATGGATGGATCTTGGTGCCACTGTCTGCCTGCCAAACGGTGCTCCCCTGTGCAGCGAATGTCCTCTGAGGGAATTCTGCACTGCTTATAAGGAGGATTCCTGGTCACTCTACCCGGTGAAGCCGCCCAAAAAGAAACGAAAGATCGAAGATAAAACGATCATTCTTCTGGAATATCAGGGAACCTATCTGATTCAGAAAAGACCTCCGAAGGGACTCCTCGCCGGTCTGTGGGAATTTCCGTCTGAGGAGGGCTTTGTCTCACCGGAAAAGCTGCAGGAGCTTCTTGCGCAGTGGGATACCGGTGCCGACAGTATCGAGCTTCTCGGCAGGGGAAAGCATATCTTTTCTCATATCGAATGGCATATGATCGGCTACCTGATCCACTTAAACCGTCTCCCTTCTGTCCCGCCCGCCAATGAGGGCGTCTGGATCAGCACACAAAAAATGCAGAAGGAATATAGCATTCCCTCTGCATTCCGGGCTTATTATTCTAAGATCACTTCAATGAAGTAAACTGCTTTATCACCTTATCAACCGCACTCTTGTCTGCCGTGAACTGCATTACGCCGTTTACACTGACACGGTAGGAATTCTTTCCATCGTAAGGAAGAATGATCATCTTCGTTGTTTTCTTCTCCTCACGGAATGTAAATTCCGCCACCGGCTTGTTACTCTTCACGGTAACCTTCTTGTCGATATTACCGCCCGGTGCAAGATAACTGATCACGCTGTATGCCGTGTTGAAGGTATCACTGTCAACCTTCTTGCCACCGCTTGTGATCGTATAGGTGTATTCTGTCTCTGATTTCTTTTTCTTCTTGGAGACATCAAAGGTGTATTTCTTTCCATTGTAAGATAACTCTACCTGATCAAGCTTCTCTTTATCTCCCACATACAGACGCTGATATACATAATCAAGTGCATTGATATTAACCAGCGTACTGACCGTGGAAGCATCCATCAGATAAATACCATCCTCCCCTTTGACCTTCACATAATAGCTGCTCTGATCCTTCGTTTCTTTACCAAAGTAAAGGGTCAGCTTCTTCTTGGCTGTCTGAAAGCTTAAGGTGTATGCCGGCGCATCAAGTCCGTATTTCTTCTCAAGTGCAGCGTCCTTTTTGTAGGTCACGCCGGAACCCAGATCCAGATTGGTATAGCTGCCAAACAGATTCTGGAGCTGATCCTTGTCACCGGCTACCGGCTGGGTATACGGCTGTTTGATCGACCATCCGTAAATATCCTTATACGGAGAGTTCTTCTCGTCATACTCTGCTTCAAAGCTCTTGCCTGTGGCGGATTCCAGCTTCAGATAGCGGATCTCGTCTGCCTGTACACTCGGAAGCTCAGGTACCTTCATCAGCTCTCCCAGACTGTAATTAAAGCTGTCATACAGAGAGGTAGAGATCAGATAAACCTTCTTCTCATCGCCGCCGCAGTATGCATATCTTCCGCCACCGGCCACGGATTCCATTCCCACATAGATCGTAGTATCCTTTCCATCGTTATCCGTCACCGTCACCGTCAGATCCGGTTTGTCCAGATTATACTCCGTCAGATCCCCGCAGCTTGTAGTAACTGTCTGTGTGGCAGCAACCCCTGTTGTCTCATCTACCATATCAACAATACGATCCTGATTCAACGGATAATTCTTATCAGAGGATAGCTTCCAGGTCTTACCGTCCTTATCAAAGGTTAAGGATGCCTTCTCTCCCTTAAAATCCACTTTACAGATATCATCGGAGGAAAGCTGAAACAGTCCCTCGGTCTTTTCCTCTTCCGCCTTCTCTGCTTTCTCCTTTGCTGCCTGATAGCGGGTCAGCGCATAATATCCAACACCTGCGGCAATCAAAACCAAACAGAGTACCACAAGCGTCACTGTCTGTCTCTTTTTTTTGCTCATGCTTTATTTTCTCCTCCTTGTAAACCAGATTCCGAAACCGGCCAGAAGCAGACCTGCCGGAACAAGAATGACCAGTACAATGGACCACATGATCGCACTTCCCGCACTCATTGTGATCGTTGAAGAAGACAGACTCTTTGCCTCGATCGAGGTTGCAGCCGTTCCATCCCCGGAATCTCCCAGCATACCGCTGATCACATTCTGCATCAGATCATCCTGCACTTCATTGGTTGCAATTACGGTCAGCTTTGTCGTTCCCTTATCTAAGGTTTCCTCAGCATATACGGCTGTTGCAAACGGACCGTCTACATCTCCCTTTTCCTTATCGGTATTCTGGGAGCTTGGATCCTTCTTTAACAGAGACTGCTTTGAAGTTGTCAGAAGATCCGTCAATGTCAGGTCACTTCGCAGAGAGGATTTCTTTGCTTCCTTAATACTTTGTGAAGAACCGATCACCACATAATCCTTGTCATCAAATTTAGACATTACATCGGCATCGGTATTGATCGTCGGTACAAGCCAGTTCAAATAATTCTCATAATGACCGGCACCCTCATAAATAATTCCTTTGTCGATGCTCATGCCATAATAGTCCAGGATCTCGTCAATGTTCGGCGTATCCTTTTCCACATAGCCCGGCATCAGAACTGCCGTGCCGCCCTTTTTCAGGTAATTAAGCATTACCGTTTTCTCACTGTCACGAAGATCGCTCTGCGGACCGTAATCGATCAGAAGAGAACAGTCATCCGGCACATTTTTCTGGGTAACAAGAGAAATCTCCTTCACTTCTACATTCATTTTCTCAAGTGCCTTGGAAAGGGAATCGCTGATACTCTTCTCATCGTGACCGGTCACCATATAGATCTTTTTCTTATCGGTAGAAAGAACATTCTGGATTGCTGATGTGATCTGTCCCTCGACATCCAGATACTCCTCGGAGCTTCCGGTACTATAATAGCTGTACTGGTCAGAATACAGCATATCACTGTTGGAGACATACTTGGCTGCTCCCGTCGTATTATCCACAACGATCACATCATTGTCGGAAACCGCATCGTCCACATACTTCTTGGAGAAGTTCGGATATACAACCGGATCCTTCTTTACGACCTTAATATTGTCAGAAACTTTGTTGTACTGCTTAATGACACGCTGGATATAATCCTGCTCACTGCCACTTGCCACCATATAGTAGATCGTAATATCATCCTTGACATCCTTCAAAACCTTCTGTGACTCTTTGGTCAGCGTAAATAAGCTGTCCGATGTCAGATCGGTCGAAAGATCCAGCTTATTAAATACCAGGTTCACGATCACAACCAGAGCGATCACGATCACAGTGATCACCGAACTGTACGCACCTGATTTGAACTGACGGCTGGAAAAGGATTTTCTGATCCTTCCGGGCTTTTTATTCTGCGTCTTTTTTTCTTTATTTTCGCTCATCATTTACCTCATTTCCGCGCTGCTTTCTGCGCATGATCTAGTTATATCTCTTTTTCTTAATACTCTGAATTGTCAGAAATACAAATAAAAATGCAACGCTCGCATAATATACGATCACGTCATATTTCAGAACGCCGAGCGTAAAATCACTAAATTTGGACGATAACGCAGCACAGTTTAAGATATTGGAAACAATTCCCTCATAAAGAGAGGATTTTACTGCATATATGATCCAGATTGCTGCTTCACCAAGCACACCCAGAATGATCGTGACGGTCAGGTTGCGCATCATGTAATATGCCACTGCTGCCACAATGATCCACAGCACTGCAAGGATCGCCGCCTGTGATAACTTGTCAGAAGGAAGTGCTCCCGCAATATTTGAGATCAGTACACTCATCAGAAGTACCAGGAAAGATACGACCGCTGCAATTGGCTGGCTCTCTGTCAGCGAGGAAATAAATGTACCAACGGCAATATAGGCTGCCCCCAGAAGGAAAAATCCAAGCAGAGCACTGTATGCCGGTGCAAGCTGAACGCCGGTGCTTCCATAATGCTTCAAGATCAATGGGTAAAGTCCGATAAACAGGATACCCATTCCAAACAAGGAGATCAGTGCCAGATACTTTCCGATGATCACTCGACCGATAGAGATCGGTGCCGTGTACAGAAGCTGATCTGTTTTCTGATGCTTCTCCTCCGCCAAAACTCTCATGGTAAGGATTGGGATCAGCAGTACAAACAGAAAGGTGGATGAACTTAATGTCGTCTCAAAATTACCAGCCTTTCCGTAGAAGTTATTTGCCCATGTATAGATACTGATGATCGCTATAAAAAAGGCAAGAAATACAAATCCGATCATGGAATGAAAATATTGCTTTAACTCTTTCTTATAAATCGCAAACATTATGCTTCCTCCTTTTCTTCAGGATCGTTCTGAGACTCCGCCTGCTCACTGCCGGTCACAGTCCCTGTTTCTTCCTGTGTCTCCGGCTCCACAGCGGTGTTGTCTTCCGTCTCTGCTGTAGTACTGTCTTCCGCGGCATTGTCCTCCGCAGCTTCCCCCTGCTTCTTCACAGGCTTTCTGCCGCCGAACTGACGGGATCCGCCCTTTGTCAGAGCAATAAATGCCTCCTCAAGTGTTGTCTCCTGACGGTGCATTTCAAGGATCGGACATTCTGCCTTTGCCAGAGCAAAGAATACGTCCTCTCTGAGATCCTTCTTATCGATGGAATAAAGTGTCAGCCCAAGTGTCCCCTCCTCCATCTGCTCATCATAAACGACATTCTTGATACCGGAAACCGTCCGGAGGGCTCCCTTGATCACTGCCACATCACCCTTGATCACAAGATGAAGTCCGTTGGATGCCATATGCATTGTCAGATTGTCCGGTGTATCGCACGCGATCATCTTTCCTTCATTGATAATGATGATCTCATCACAGACAGCACTGATCTCCTGCATGATATGAGAGCTTAACAGGATCGTGTGAGATTCACTCAAGTCACGGATCAGCTCACGCATCTGTATGATCTGGTTCGGGTCAAGACCTACCGTAGGCTCATCCAGGATCAGGATCTCCGGATATCCCATCATTGCTCCCGCCACACCGACTCTCTGCTTGTAACCCTTGGACAGATGGCGGATCAGTCTCTCAGACACATCCACGATCTTGGTCCGGTTCATGATCTCATTGACCATGACATCACGCTTGTTACGAGCCACCTTTTTGAGCTCCGCAACGAAATATAAGTATTCTCTCACTCGCATATCCGGGTATAACGGCGGATTCTCCGGAAGATAACCGATATTCTTACGGACCTTCTCCGGCTCCTCCTCCATATCCACACCATCGATCAGTACTGTGCCCGATGTCGGTGCAATATAACCTGTGATCATATTCATTGTTGTTGATTTACCGGCACCGTTCGGTCCCAGAAATCCCACAACCTTGCCCGTTTCCACGGTGAAGGAAAGGGAATCAACTGCTGCATGATTTCCATACAGCTTCACTAGATTTTTAACTTCAATCAATGTTTCGTCCTCCATTCTTTGCGATCTTACGCAACATCAAAAATTACTTTAACATAATAATGTCAAAGAATTGTGAACAAACAGAAAAAGAGAGACCCCTTTACGGAAATCTCTCTGATTCATTATGCCATACGCAAAAAAGAAGCCTAGCACTTCTCCGGCTCCGGATAATCTACGCCGAAGGTATCTGCTGTAACCTTGATCATCATCTGTGGCTCTAACGGTGCATCTCTGAAATCCGTCTCCACCTCTGCGATCTTGTCTACAATATCCTGTCCCTTTGTCACCTTACCGAATGCAGCGTATGCACCGTCAAGATGTGGTGCATCCTTATGCATAATAAAGAACTGTGAGCCTGCGGAATCCGGCATCATGGAACGTGCCATGGATAATACGCCTGCGGAATGCTTCAGATCATTGGCAAAGCCATTCTGTGCGAACTCGCCCTTGATCGAATATCCCGGTCCACCGGTTCCAACACCGTCCGGATCTCCTCCCTGGATCATGAAGCCGTTGATCACGCGGTGAAAGATCAGACCGTCATAAAAACCCTTTCCGACGAGTGATAAAAAGTTGTTTACTGTATTAGGGGCAATCTCCGGATACAGCTCTGCCTCGATTGTTCCCTGTGTCGTTTCAAATGTTACGATTGGATTCTGTGCCATGTCAAATTTCCTTTCTATTCTTTTTGACTGCATATCCGTTGCGATATCACAGCCTCTCTCTCCATCATAAAGGAAATGCGCCAAAATGTAAAGAACCGCCTGCCAATTCACTCCGTTGTCTGAGACGGATTCATTTCAAGCCGGCTCATGATCCGGAACATATCCTCCTGTTCCACGGCATCCCTGCGCAGCGTTGTCGCATTGACTCTTCCCGGATGATAGGCCACACCGCCAAGAAGTGCACATTCCCACAAGGCGTCTCCTTTTTTAAGCATTTTCCCAATCTTATCCTTCTCATATGCCACGCGCTCCCAGACACATGCCATATCAAGAGATCCGGCGCAGATCTTCCGAATACATTCCACAGTTGTCAGATCCCCCTTCGGGACAAGAAGCTGTGTCGGATTGGCTGCCTCCCTCTGATAATAAGAATTGCAGCAAAGGGTAACCGTATCCTTATCCTCCTGCTGCAAAACATAAAGACCTGTGCCAAGATATCCGTCCTGTTCTCCCGTTCCCGTGACCAGATAAATCTCTCCCAGCCGCTCCAGATCCTGTCTGCGGTATTTCGTTGTCTCGATCCGGATTGTTCTGTCATCCACCTTTGATATCCCTTCGATCACTCCGGTACCTGCTGCCGTCTGCTTCCACAGCCTTTCCGCAGCCAGTCCCCGCAGCTTTTCCCGGTAGCTGTTTCCTGTCATTTCCGATAACCGGTCAAGCTCTGCCCCGTACTGGTCTGCGATCTCTTCCACTGCCTTTTCGGCGTCCTTTCCCTTGCCGGTATACGCTGTGGAGGGAGCATAATAATATGCAAAAAGCTGCACAGGATCCGGATATTTCTGACACAGCTTTCTCGCCGCCATATCATAATACAGGCTGCGTACCCATTGATATTCCCGGCGCAGTATCGGTGTCACAAGCTGACCCGCGATCTGACGGCGAAGCGTCTTATCCGGCTTCTTAAGAACCTGCGCTGTCTTTTTCTTCCGCTTCCGCAACATTTTGCCGGATGCACCATAACGGTATACGTCCAGCCCTTTCACCGGCACCTCACAGACACGGTCATCTCCGGTATATCCCGTCTGACAGCGGAGATAATAATTATACAAAAGAGTATCTGCCGTCACGAGCCGTCCCTGTGAATCCGTCACGTCCGGATGCAGACAGATCTCATAAACAGCGCCCTTGTTCTGTCTCTTCACCGTAATATCAGCACGTTCCTGCACCCGCTGATAGACCAGTGCCATCAGCCGCTTATCCCCTGCGCTTTCCGTGTGAAACGGACTCTCATGTCCGCTTAATTCTCCCAGATACAGCCGCAGCGATCCATGATCGTCCACCGGTCTCGCCGCATTTTGTCCGCCGGATGTCTGCATAGTCTCCTTCTGTCCTTCCGACTGCCGTCTCTGTGACATTCCCGCACTGAGTCCGTATAACACGACAACCGCCACACATGCAGCCAGAAATATCAGTCGCCGTTTTTTTCGTTCTGTCCCCATAACCTCAAAGCTCCTCCCGATCTGATCTTATTTCACGATATCGGATCCCACCTGCAAATACAAGGAAAAGTCTTCGACAGATTTCTCCGTTCTATTTCACATTTGCAACATCATATAATAAATCAAATCCACAAGGAGTTGTCCTGTACTTGTCCCAAAAACAGGACAGATATATTTTTTATGAATGATACCGGAGCTGTCAAAAATAAAACAAAAAAAAAGCTGCCTGTCATTACCATCAGCGTTTTTCTTTTCGCTGCCGCCGGACTGTCTGTGGGCTGTCTGACCGCATATCTGCTGCGCAGCAATATTTATGCATCTGTATTTCATTTGTATCAGACACTTCTTTCCGAGCTTCAGACACTGGAGATTAACCGGCAGGACTTCTTCCTGCTCGCGGTGCGCCGTGCCGGCAAATATTTTGTGCTTCTGTGGTTCTTTGCCTTTACCAATATCTGGAAATATTATTACCGTCTCTTCTCCGCATATATCGGCTTCCAGAATGGACTTCTCCTCACCTTCTGCATTACCTTAAACGGCTTTACCGGCATCTTCGGTTTTGTCTGCTTTCTGCTTCCGCAGGCACTTCTGTTCATTCCGGCATTTCTGATTGCCATCAGTCACTGTGATCATCTCCACTGCGGGCTCCACAGCATCACTCTGACACGCCACCGGCTCATCCTGTGCGAGCTGCCGTACTTCCTGCTGTCTGCAACTCTTGTACTTCTCGGATGCCTCATGGAAGCAAACATAAATCCGGCACTCTTACGCCTTTATTTCCGATAAGATCTTCTGACGCAGCTCCTCCATCGTGCCATCGTTCTCGATGACTACATCACTGCGTCTGCGAAATTCCTCTTCGCTAAGCTGACGTTTTAAAATAGAAGTGATCTTCTCCTGCGAGTATCCACGGCTTTCTGCAAGGCGCTGTCTGCGGACTGCTTCCGGAACACAGACATACCAGACCTCATCACAGAACCGGTCACAGCCGCTTTCAAATAACAGTGCCGACTCCAAAACGATCGTCCCCGGCTCTTCCTTTCTTGCCGCAATATATTCCTCAATGTAACGAATCACAGCCGGATGGATCACACTGTTTAACCATTCTCTCTCCTGCTCATCCGCAAATACCTTCTGTGCCAACAGCGTCCGGTCGATCGTGCCGTCCTCCTGCATAAGTTCTCTGCCGAAATGCCCGAGGATCTCCTCATACGCACGCTGCCCCTGCTCCATCACCGTATGTCCGAGTTCATCTGTGATCAGAAGCTGCGCCTGATATTCCTGCGCCAGCATCTGCGCCGCCAGACTTTTGCCGCTTCCCACACCTCCGGTCAGACCAATTACCTTCATATCAAATCTGCTTTCCTTCCTGATTTTACCTGCGGTTCGAAAGCCACAAGCACTATATTGCTAACGGATTACAACCGTCTTATCTTCCCCTAAATATCAATGTGCTTCATACCAGTTGCTTCCCTGCTCTACCTCTACCTCGAGCGGCACAAGAAGATCTGCCGCACCAGCCATCTCCTCATGGAGGATCTGTCCCACCTTTTCGACTTCTGACGGCGGCGCCTCTACAAGAAGCTCATCGTGAACCTGTAACACCACTCTCGCCTCAAGCCCCTCTGTGAGAAGTCGTTTGGACACGCGGATCATCGCAATCTTAATGATATCTGCTGCCGTTCCCTGAATCGGTGAATTCATTGCTACACGCTCCCCAAAGGATCTCTGCATAAAGTTGCCGGAGGAAAGCTCCGGCACCGGTCTTCTTCTGCCAAACATGGTTTTCGCATATCCGGAAGTCTTCGCAAAATCAACCAGACCGTCCAGATATGTCTTGATCGCCGGGTAAGTCTCAAAATACTGATTGATGAAGTGCTCTGCCTCCTTACGGGATACATTCAGATCCTGCCCCAAACCAAAGGAGCTGATTCCGTAAACAATTCCGAAATTGACCGCTTTTGCATTTCTCCGCTGCAGATCTGTGACCTCATCAAACGGAATATGGAATACCTTGGACGCCGTCGAGCGGTGAATGTCCTTATTCTCCCGATACGCTTCGATAAGCTCCTGATCTCCGGACAGATGCGCTAACACACGCAGCTCGATCTGAGAATAATCTGCATCCAGAAATACCCATCCTTCTCTCGGCGTAAATACCTTGCGGAGCTGTCTTCCAAGCTCCATACGGATCGGAATATTCTGTAGATTAGGATCCGTGCTGCTGATACGTCCGGTTGCCGTGATCGTCTGATTAAACTTGCCATGGATCCTGCCATCCTCCTCAATATATACCGGCAGTCCATCTGCGTAGGTAGACTTAAGCTTTGTTACCTGACGGTACTCTAAGATCTTCGGAATGATCGGATCCTCCGTGCGCAACTTATCCAGAATATCTGCTGAGGTCGAATATCCGGTCTTTGTTTTCTTGGCAAACGGAAGCTTCATCTTCTCAAAAAGGATCACGCCAAGCTGCTTTGGCGAATTAATATTAAATTTCTCCCCTGCCAGATCATAAATCTCCTGCTCCAGTGTCTCAACCGTAGTCTGAAGCTGTGCCGACATCTCCGAGAGCACCGTGCCGTCTGCACAGACGCCTCTTCGTTCCATCTGATACAGATAATATGCCGTCGGGATCTCAATCTCCTGATAAAGCTGCCACATTTTCTGATCATTAAGTTCCTGACGAAGTTCCTCAAACGCAAGACAAGGTACAAAGGAAAGCTGTCCGAGATACTGCAGAACCGACTCCTCGGATATCGCATCATCTTCAAGGATCTGCGATACCGTTTTCCTGTCAAACAGCTCCGCATAGGAGGCGATCGTCATGTCCAGATAATCTCTGGCAATGTCGTCTGCCTGATAGGTGTCCTTGAGCGGATTTAACAGATATGCCGCAATCTCCAGATCGGCAAGCTTTCCAAACAATGTCTCCTGCTCCTCCACAGATTCTGCCGGAAACCCCTCCTGCTGCGGAACAGATCCGCTATCACCGGATAACGGTGTCGTGTGATGAAGCATGTCCTTCCAACCGATCACTGCAATATGAGTAATCTTACGAACCAGCTCACGCAGACTGTTCACGATCCACTCTGTCTTTAACAACTCTCCTGCCATCATACAACCCGTGTGTACCTGCTCCCCTTCCTGATAGGAAACAGACATTCCGTAGAAGGCATATTCCTTTCCTTCGGATTCACTGCCCTCCTCTGTGATCGCCGCATCGCCATCATCAAATACGAGTGCGAGCTGACCGCCTGATTTCTTCGCTTTCTTTTTCTGTGCTCCGGCACTCGCCCAGTGATCCGCAAGAAAACCGATACCAACGACCTCCGGCTTTGCCTGATACAGCTTCTTCAAAAAGTCACTTCCCTGTGCCTCGCTTGTGATCGTCTGCACCTGCAGATGCTTTGTCGCCTGCTCCTGCTGCTTTTTATCGAAACGTTTGAGCAGCGATTTAAACTCAAGCCGCTTAACCATGGCAAAGGATTTCTCATTAAACAACTCCGGAAGCCCTGCCTCCTCCAGCGAATAATCAAGCTCACAGTCCGTCTTGATCGTCGCAAGCGCTTTGCTCAGCATTGCCTGATCACGTCCCTTTTCCAAAAGGTCATGCGTCCGCTTCGGCGTTACCTCATCCAGATGTGCGTAAGCATCCTCAACCGTCGGATACGCGGTAAGGATCTTGACCGCCGTCTTTTCTCCGACACCTGCTACACCCGGAATATTATCTGAAGCATCTCCCATCAGACCCTTCAGATCAACGATCTGCGGCGGTGTAATGCCGTATTTGTCAATGACATCCTGCGTATGATAATTCTCGATCTCTGTGCCGCCACGCTTTGTCTTCGGAATACGGATCATGATCCGGTCTGTGGCAAGCTGTAAAAGATCCCTGTCACCGGATACCAGAGATACCTCAAGACCTTCCTTCTCCGCGGTCCGTGCGATCGTACCGAGAATATCATCCGCCTCGTAGCCTTCCTTCATCACAAGGCGCACTCCCATCGCGCGGAGCATTTCCTGAATCAGCGGAACCTGCTCCTTTAACTCGTCCGGCATGCCCTTTCTGGTTCCCTTGTAATCGGCATACATCTCATGACGAAACGTCGGATGCTTCACATCAAACGCTACCGTCAGATAATCCGGCTTCTCCTCATCCAGGATTTTGAGCATAATATTCAAAAAACCGTACACTGCATTGGTGTGAAGTCCCTCTGAGTTTGTCAGATCCGGCACACCATAAAATGCACGGTTCAAAATACTATGTCCATCAATCAATACGATCTTTCCATTCATCCGTCAGCCCTCCTAAAATAAAAGCACTACGCCAATACACAACACGGCAAGCAGTATGTATTTCTCCAGTCTGAGAATGCGGTACTTAAACAGATAATCCGCCGCCGAGCGCAGCTTCTGCGCCGAATCCAGCTTAAATTCCGAAATATTCTGGCGCTCATCCAGATAGCGCATTCCCATGATTACTGTATAGTATATATCATATTCTTCCCGGCATTCCTTACAGGTGTTCATATGATTCAAAAAAGCATCCAGATCGGACACGCTGAGCTTGTCATCAATAAACGGAATAAACAGCTTCTGAATATCCTTACAGGTCATATGATCCACTCCTTTCGCCGAAAATATCTGGAAATCAAAAACAAAAAAACTGTGTTTGCCTTGATTCACACTACGTTACGATCATTTTCTTATATACTAAAAAAGAGAAACCAATCTGTATGGCTTCTCTTCTAATGCCGGTGGCCGGACTCGAACCGGCACGGTGTTACCCGCATGATTTTGAGTCATGTGCGTCTGCCAATTCCGCCACACCGGCGCTGCATGTCGCAACAAAAGATATGTTACCATTTTTCAGCTCAAATGTCAACAATTTTCCCTTTCCGGGAAAACAAAAAGGAGATGCCAAAAACATCTCCTTGTATGTATCTGCTGTCTGATCAGCCAATAACCTTCTTCACTGCTTCCAGCACACGATCTGCCTGAAATGGCTTTACGATGAAGTCCTTGGCACCATTCTGGATTGCCTCGATAACCATCGCCTGCTGCCCCATTGCGGAACACATGATAACATTGGCTCCGGCGTCTACTTCCTTGATCTTCTTCAGCGCCTGAATACCATCCATCTCCGGCATGGTAATATCAAGTGTCACAAGATCCGGCTTGAACTCTGCATACTTCTGAACTGCCACTGCACCGTTCTCAGCCTCGCCGACTACGTTATATCCGCCCTTTGTCAAAATATCTTTTACCATCATTCTCATGAATGCAGCATCATCTACAATTAAAATATTATTGCCCATACTTTTTTCTCCCTTATTTAAATTCTCTGGATATCTCTAATATGATCAACCTTCTGTAATTATATCTTTTTTCGTGTAAATTGTCAATAAAGTCATTCACATAAAGCCTGTCTTTAGAAATATTTACGATTTCCCCACAGGTTGCTTTTCTTCAGATCAAGGAACTCGCTGTAAGCCTTCTCCAAGATCTGTTTCTCATTTGCAAACTTGAGCAAATGAACTGCTTCGTGATATTTATAAAATCCGGAATCCACGAAAAATTCCTCGCGTTGTGGTTTGCTGTGATAGCTCTCGCCCATCATCAAATACCAGTGTACATCCTTTACGACCGTGTCCTCCTGCGTATTAAAAGTATACTGGCTTTTCCCCACATACTTGATAATACTGGCATCTGCGTCCGTCTCTTCTTTTACTTCCCGCAAAGCAGTTTCCTTGAACTCTTCGCCTTCCTCAACCGTGCCCTTGGGAAGCACCCATCCTTCATACCTGTTTTTGTAATTCTTGTACAATAGTAAGATCTTTCCCCGAAAGATCACCACACCGCCACAACTTGTTGCCTCAATCATTGCAATCCCTCCCGGTGGCATACGTGCATTTGTTTCACTAAATTTAAGTATACCCTTTTTTGTTATTTATTGCAATGAAATTTAGAAATCAATTTCCAAGATATTCCTCAAGCATCTTCGCTGCGATCGGCACCGCATACTGACTCCCCGTTCCGGCACCTTCCACGATTACACTGACCGCGATCTTGGGGTCTGCTGCCGGCGCAAAGCCCACAAACCATGCATGTGAGGTCCCCTCCGAATCGATCTCTGCCGTGCCTGTCTTACCTGCCACCGGATAGGACAGATTCCTTAAAGCTGCTGCCGTACCGTCAGACACGACTGAACGCATCATCCTTGTCACCTGATTGGCTCTTTTCCTTGAAATGACCGTCCGCTTTTCCTGCGGCTCATATTTCTTGACCACATGCCCGTCCACGCTCTCCGTGTGATCGACAAGATACGGAGTCATCATTACTCCGTCATTGGCGATCGTTGCGCTGATCAGGGCATTCTGTAATGGTGTGATCGTTGTTTTTCCCTGACCGATCGCCGTCTGTGCCGCCTCTGCCGTATCCGATTTCTCGTCGAGCACAAAACGGCTCCTGCTGCTGACAAACTTTACACCGAGCGAGCTGTTAAAACCAAATGCCTCACAGAGCTTGCGGTAGGATTTGCGGTTTAAACCCACACCGATATGTGCAAAAGAACCGTTGCAGGAATGCGCCAGTGAGCTTTTCAGATCGACCGTCCCATGGTGCTCCCCGTTGTAGCACCGGATCACATTGCCTCCAAACGTATCGCTTCCGCTGCATTCATACCGGTACTTGTCAAATGACGGATTCTCTCTCATATATTCCATCGCCGTCAGGATCTTAAACGTCGATCCCGGCGGATACAGCCCCTGCGTCGCGCGGTTTAAAAGTGCTGAGTTGCCACCCTCATCTGCCACCAGCGAGTCCCACTCGGAGCGCACCGTATTCGGATCATAATCCGGCTTGGATACCATTGCCAGGATCTTTCCGGTGGACGGCTCGATTGCCACAACAGCGCCCCTCTGGTTTCCAAGCGCATCATATGCGATCTGCTGCAGCTTCGCATTTAACGTTGTTACAACTATATCGCCCTGATTTTTCTGTCCCTGCAGCTGATTGGAGAGCTGCTTTAACGGATTGACATGTGAGGTCAGAAGCGGAAAGCTCTGTTCCAGTTCTATACCGGTCTTACTGTTCCACACACGTCCCACAACATGACAGAAAACGTTCTTATAGGGATAAACTCTCGTCTCATTTCCCTTCTGATCCGTCTCGGTCGTAGCAAGCACCCTGCCATCCGACGACACGATATCTCCGCGGACAATCCGCTCTGCCAGAAGCTCCTGCCTCTTGTTGGCGGGATTGTTGATGATTTCCTGACTATCCTGCACCATAAACTTCACAAGATATCCGATCATCCCCAGAAAGACAATGACAACGCAGTACGCTACTGCGATCACCTGACGGTTTCCGCGCTTTCTATCTTTATCTGCGTTCCTGTCTCTGCGTTCTTTTCGCTCTGCGGCGCGTGGCTCCTTCCGCTTCGTACTCTTCCGTTTCCCATTCCTGCTCCGCTCTGCGCTTTCGTTTTCTTTTCTCCTCAATCTCTCCCGCCTCCTCTCTGTTTAATACATACATGCCCTGAATAATACTGAACAGCACGATCGTGCTGATAACCGAGCTTCCTCCGTAGCTTACTAACGGAAGCGTTACACCCGTGGACGGAATAAACTTCACCGCACCGCCCACAGTCAGAAACACCTGAAAAATAAACTCCACTGCCAGTCCCAGCGCCGTCAGCTTATAAAACCGGCGTGACATTTTCAGGGCAATATTGACAAACATGACAAAGCAGCTGATCTCGACAAGCACAACGCAGATTGCGAAAAACACACCCAGCTCCTCGCCGATCGCTGAAATAATGAAATCACTGGACGCGACCGGGATCTTGTCCGGCATTCCCTCTCCAAGCCCCATGCCAAACCAGCCTCCTGTACCAAAGGCAAATAACGACTGTGCCACCTGATACCCCTGATTAGCGATCGTGCTCCATGGATCACGCCATGCGATCACACGATTCTGTACATGCGTAAAGAGATGATATGCCACCACTGCCGCCCCGGAGCCACACGCCAATCCCGCCAGAAGATAACTCAGCCGCTCCGTGGAAACATACAGGATCACCAGATACGTGATGTAAAAAATCAGTGCCGCACCCAGATCCTTCTCCAATACAAGGATCAGCACATGCGCTGCCGCAACTGCCGTCACAAGCACAAGATCCTTAAATCTCTCTGCCTTTGCCAGAAATGCGGCTGCAAAAAAAACATAAATAATCTTTACAAACTCAGACGGCTGCAGTGCAAAGCTGCCGATCGACACCCAGTTTTTTGCACCGTACCTCTCTTCTCCGATCACAAAGACAAGTGCAAGAAGCCCCAACCCTGCGATCGCATAAAACCAGCCAAATATATCAAAGTAGGAAAACTTTTCTATGATATACGGAATGAACAGCCCTGCCACACAGGTTGCCGCCGCAAAGATCATCTGCCGGATGGCGCTTCCCGTGTCCAGCCGCTCGATCATGACCATGCCGATCATCAGCAGCATCAACATATTATTCAGAACGATCTTTGACATTCCTTCATATACATACGGATACGCTTTTCCCGCAAACACAAACAGAACAACCTGCAGCAGATACAGAATAATGATCTGCACATGCAGACTGTTTAAGAAAAGCACAAGTGAGCAGATAAAATGGATGGTGAACATCAGCTTTAACTGATGTCTGTATACTCTCTCCTTACGCTCCTTGTCCCTGCCTATAAATACCGTAAAACAATGCCAGGTATATACGGCAAAAAGGAAAATAATAATATATTTTGATAATTCTACAACCACGGAATGCATGACTCCGATGGTATTGCTATTTCCAAGAAGCTCCTGCAGCTTTCTTGCCGCCTCCTGTTTATCCATATTAATCGATACCTTTCTGTCAACCGGCTGCCTGCCGGAATGACTCCGCCGCCCGGTTTGTTATCCATCACTACTGGACCGGATCATAAAAATGTCCCTTCTGTCCCTCCGGAAATCTTCCCTTCAAAACGTCTGTCATCTCCTGCGGCGTCTCGATCGTAAAATCATACCGGAAACGCTTTATGCCGCACTTTCTGTACTGCTGCCGCTCCTCGTCAAGACAGAGAGGTTCTCCGTGATAAATGATATTATAACAATATTTACAGCAATTTAAAACCACAAAGGTACGCTTTTTGGCGTCCTGCATCCACAAAAGCTGCCCGCCGCCGTTTTTCTTCTGACATTCCTTCTGATGACGATGCACGCACTGCGCCGATACCATCAGCGGAATATATCCGTAAATAACCGCCTCAATATCTACAGATGTAGAAAGCTCCTGACATTCCTGTCCGGTCAGTTCCAGAGGCACGGTGCAGTGTTTGACACCCTGATCCTGCCACCAGCTCAACGCCTCGTTATTGGCGGTATAAAGATTGGCATCTGTAATGATCCTTTCCGCAGCGATCCCGGCTTCCTTCGTAAGAAACACAAATGATTCCATATTACGGATCACATAACCGGTAAGCTCCGACATCCGGTAAATACTGTCTCCTCGGCTTAGCTTCTGCTGTTCCGACCGGTACACTGCCTCCCTGAAAATAAACGGCATCATCAGGTACATATTCTTTCCCGATGCTGCGCCCTTTCTGATCAGCCTGCGAAGTTCACTGTCATCCATCTGCTCCGTCCGCAGATAAATATCGTCCACACCCGGATCGTCGATTGCCTTCTGTGCCTGCCAGTCATATAATACCGACACGACGATTCGCTCCGGATCCTTACTGCCTGACTGTCCTGCCACATGCTCCGGATGCATCGGTTCAGCGTACATCTCACTTTCCGGCTGCCCATTATTTATCTCTGTCAGAGGCTTTCCGATATGACGGTCATATTCCGAAGCCTCTAACTTCTCTAACAGTCCTGCAAGCACCTCCCGCCGCAGGCGTTTCACCGCCCCGACCGGGATAAAAAGCTCGCCGGTAAGCTTCACCCGGCAATTGCTGCAGCGAAAAACAGTACCGCCGGTCTGGCATAAAATACGCCGGATCGACTCCTCCTCTGCCGCACTTTTCTGTGCCTTCTGGCATATATCGCCCTCAAGCAGAAAGGAAGCTTCTCTGTCCTCTCCCTGAAAAGCCGCACAAAGCTTCATCGTCTCTCCCTCTGCCGCCTCAAAGTGCATGGAAACAGTAAGCTTTGCATCCTCCGAAAGATAGTGCTCCCTGATCTCTTCCAAAAGTCCGGCATCCTTTGTACGGTATACGCTGTCTCCTTTGCGGATACGGCTGCCCTTCAGATATCTCGTCTTTACAAGCTCTCCCTTACGGCGTCCTTCTCCGATCGTATACTCATAGGATGTGCGTTGCTTCCCGTCACGAAATTCCACAACATCCTGTGCATGAACATCGCGTTCCAGCCGGTATGTTGCAGTGTGCGGATCAACCGCCGTAACCGTACCTACCTGCACACCGCCATGATTTGGGCGCAGATCCGCGATCATATCTCCCTTGCCCTTCGGAACCGCATACGGCACACCGCTTCTTCCCTCCATATAACCGGAGGTGAAACCCTGACGGTTGTATAATTCCGCCAGCTTCCGTACATCCTCCTGCCACTCCGATTGATGACATGCCAGATATTGTTCATAATCCGTTCTTCCAAGCTTATCATACAAATCAACATATTTGCGGTACATCGCTGTGGTCAGCGCCACATACTCCGGGCGCTTCATACGCCCCTCCAGTTTCAGCGAATCCACACCAATCTCCATCAGGTCGCCAATATGTTCAAGACTGCAGTGCTCTCTCGGACTTAATAAATACCCCGCTCCCCTGCCGTCTTCGCACTGATAGAGCTGCCGGCACGGCTGTGCACATCGTCCTCTGTTGCCGCTTCTTCCTCCCAGCATACTGCTAAACAGGCATTGTCCGGAATAACAGTAGCACAATGCTCCATGCACAAAGATCTCAAGCTCCAGCCCCGTCTCCCGGCGCATATCGGCAAGCTCCGGAAGGGACAGCTCTCTTGCCGGCACGATCCTTGTCACGCCGTACGGTTTTAATACACTTGCACTCTCGCCCATTGTCAACGTCATCTGCGTGCTGGCATGAAGATCAAGCCCCGGAAAATGTCTGTGAAGAAAGCGCATCACGCCGACGTCCTGCACTATCGCCGCATCCAGTCCTTCCAGATAATACGGCGCAATATAATCGTATAAGGAGTCTGCAAGCTCCTCCGGTTTTAGAAGCGTGTTCACGGTCATATAGACCTTTACTCCGTACCGATGGCAGTAGCGGATCACCTCCCGCATATCGTCTCCCTGTGGGTTATCTGCATAGGCTCTCGCCCCAAACCGGCTCCCGCCAATATATATCGCATCACATCCGGCATTCACTGCGGCTCTCACGCTCTCGATCGAGCCTGCCGGAGCTAAAATCTCGGGCTTTCTTTTCTGAATCTTGTCTGTCATTCTATCTGCTCTCCTGATCTTTGTTCACGAAGTCAAATCCTCTGCGGGCGCCGGAATGGAACAAATTTATTGTTCCATCCTCACTTTACCTTCGCACGAATAATAAAGGGCAAAACCGGTGTTTTGCCCTTTATCCTGTTCTTTTATTTTCTCTTACTCTGGGAACGTCTGGAACCGGAATTCTTTCGTCCCCTCGCACCATTCTGACTGTCCTGTGTGCCGTCTTCCTTCGGATCCGCCTCCATCTCAAAGGACGCGATCGCAGGCTTTGCATTGTCCGTCTTGTCCACTGCTACAGGCTGTATTCCTGACATGATGCTGTCATCCTTGGGCGTTACTGCTGCAGCCTGACTGACCGACTGTGTCCCGGAAGCCGTGGGGTGTGCTGCCGGCACCACCGTTTTCACCGGCTGGCTGCTCTGCGATATTGATGTGGCTCCTGTCTGCACCTGCTGCTGTGGTCTGACGACATTGGCTGCTGCCGGATATGCCTGCCGCTGCTGTGGCACTTCCGGTCTTGCCACCTGTGCTGCCGCTCTCCGCAGAAGCTCTTTATTCTTCTCTTCGACCTCTTTGGTCTTGCTTTCTAATTCCTTATCCTTGCGGACGATATCCTGGGATTTCTGCTCTAATTCCTTTTCTTTCTGAGCGATATCCTGAGATTTCTTCTCCAACTCTTTCTCTTTGTTCAAAAGCTCCTGCGTCTTCTGATCCAGCTCCGCTTCGAGACGGATCGTTTTCTTTTCAAGCTCTGACGTCTTCGCCTGCGCCTGCTTTAACTGCTCCTGCACAGACTTTAATTCCTCATTGCGTGAGACAATCTCATGCTTCATGCGAAACATTTCCTGCTCGACCTCGCCCTGCTGCTGTCTGTTCTCGTCCGCCTGCTTCTGTGCCTTAAAATAATCATCGGACAGATTGATCGCGAGAAGAATATTCTTCATATCCATATCCAGGCGGTTATATGCCTCCTGCCGCTTAAACTCATCAAACTTCTCATTGATATGATTCGCGATATGCTGCAGATAATCACTGCTCTCGTAACCGCATATCGTATACTGCTTCCCGTTGATGATCACCTGTACATCTGTTTTCTCGTTCATTCTCACCCGCACCTTCCTCTGCCATCTCTGTGACGGCATCCTTTGTATTGGAATCTCCCCTGCCTTTGCCTATGAAACAGGCTCTTCCTGTACCTCCGGCAATTGCAGTTCTTCCTGCTGTGCGGCTGCTTCCTGCTGCGCCTGCACCTGGGCATCCTCGTCTGTGACAAGCTCCGCCTTATTCTGGCTGATCACATCCAGATATCCCTGCAGCGCTGACTCCAACGCCCGCGCATTGCTGCTTGTGGTCTCCAATGCCGCAGCCAGTGTCTTCTCAGACATCTCTAACAGATCTCTTGTGTAGTAGATCGCACCATTGCCGATCTCCGCTGCCTGTGCTCTTGCATTGGCAACGATCTGCTCTGCCTGCTCATTGGCTTCCCGTACCGTGATCTCTGCCTGCTGGTAAGCCTCCTGCATGATCGCATGCTCCTCCACAAGAGCCTTGTACTGCTCCTGCGCATCTGAGAGAATCGCTGCCGCCTTCTGCTCTGCATTATCAAGGATCTCCTCTCTCTGTCGGAGAATCTTCTGATAGCGCTTAATCTCCTCCGGCACATCCCGGCGCAGATCATCCAGTAGATCGTAAAGCTCGTCCTTAGGAACTACCACCTTCGTTGAAGAAAGTCTCTGCATACGGCAACTTTCCACAAATTCAAAAATATCATCAATCTCCTGCTCAATTCTGCTTGACTGCATATCGTTCTCTCCTATCTGCAAATCTATGATTATGATAATGTTAATTAGATACTACTCCATGCTCCCTCATATAGCGAAGAACCGTCTCCGGTACATAACCGGAAATATCTGCCTGATATCTTAAAAGCTCTCTGACTGCACTGGAGCTGATATAGGAATACTCCGGTGCAGATGCCAGAAATATGGTATCTGCCTGAACAGACAGTTTATGGTTCGCCTGTGCAAGCGGAAGCTCATACTCAAAATCTCCCGGCGTTCTCAGTCCCCGCACGATCGCATCTGCATGCTGCTCCTTCACAAAATCTACCAGAAGCCCCTCAAAAGAAGACACCTCAATATTATCCTGATCCGCTGTAATCTCCCGCAGCATCGCCACCCTCTCCTCTTTGGAAAATAATGGCTGCTTTGCACTGTTGACTAAAACACCGACCACAAGCCGGTCAAACATCCGTGAAGCACGCCGGATCAGATCAACATGACCCGTTGTCACCGGATCAAAGCTTCCCGGAAATACTGCTGTACTCATCGTTATTCGTCCTCTCCCGCCACGGCTGTTTTATCCCGGCAGATAAATATATGACAATTGTTCTTGTATTCCTTGACTCTCTCCACATACCATCCACAGGTTGGAGGAAGCACGATCGGATCGTCCTCCATGGATGCCTCAACAATGATCCTTGTATCATCATGAACCAGCGATGACTCAATCAGATAAGGAATTATCCTTCTCTCCAGCCCCATGCTGTACGGTGGATCCATAAAAATAACATCAAATGCTTTCTTCTGCTGATCCAGTCTGCGAAGTGCCTGGATAACATCCATCGCCATCACCCTTGCCTGTTCCTCAAAATGCGTATGGTGAAGGTTCGTGCGGATGCACCGCAGTGCTTCCCGGTCGTTGTCTACCAGCACAGCCTCTGCCGCACCTCTGCTCAATGCCTCGATCGCGATCCCGCCACTGCCGCTGAACAGATCCAGAAATCTTGCCTCATACAGATCCTGCTGTATAATATTAAATAACGTCTCTTTGATCTTATCCGAGGTCGGTCTGGTATGGCGTCCCGCCGGAGTCTCCAGTTTCAGACGTCTCGCCGTTCCTGCAATCACTCTCATTGCATTCCCTCATTTCCTTTAAATTTCGTATTATAACACAATATAAGATACTAATTATTGTATCACATTCCATCGGGGCGGTCAATCACACATCTTGCGCCGTCAGCGTGATGAGCTGCTCCTTTGTCGGCTCCTCAAGAAGCACGATCCGGTTCGCCTGATTCACGATCATCCTCTCGAATACATTGCGGACACCACGGGCATTTCCAAAGTCCCGGCGCTCCTGTTCATTCATGGAGGCAAGATATAATCCAAGCTTCTTCACTGCCGTATCCTCAACGACCATCCCTGCCTGTTCCGCCATAACCGTTAAAATCTCTAACAACTGTTGTTCGGAATAGTCTTCAAATGTAATAAATTTATTGAAGCGGGAGATGAGTCCCGTATTGCTTCGCAAGAACTGCTCCATCTCCTCCCTGTAACCGGCAACGATCACCACAAGATCATCCCTGTGATCCTCCATCATCTTGACCAGCGTATCTACCGCCTCAGAGCCATAATCATTCGTTGTATCCGGGCTGACCAGCGCATATGCCTCATCAATAAATAATACGCCGCCGATCGCCTGCTCCACCACCTCGCGGACATTAATCGCCGTCTGCCCCACATAACCGGCAACCAGACGGGAACGGTCTGTCTCGATAAGCTGCCCCTCCGACAGGATACCGAGCTCTCTGTAAATCCTTGCCACAAGACGGGCAACCGTGGTCTTTCCGGTTCCCGGATTACCGGTAAATACCATATGATAAGACATGTCCATAGCGGGAAGCTTATATTCCTCGCGCATCCGGCGCACCTTGATCAGATTCACAAGAGAACGGACCTCCTCCTTGACGTTGTCCAGTCCTACCAGCTGATTCAGTTCGTCCAAAAGTTTAGCCACTCGCTGCTCTTTTGCTTCCTTTTCTGCCTTCTGCCGCTCCTGCAGCCGTTTCTTTACCTTTTCAAACTCTTTCCTGGCTTCTCTCTGCTCATCCTCCGGACTTTCCTGTATATTTCCTTCCGACTCCACTTCGTCCGAAGTAACCGTTTCAGGAAGCATTCTCTGATCCGTCTTATCTGCCGGCATATTCACCTGCCATTCAGCCTTTTTGCTTTCTTCCCCGGTCAGCCATTTCACACCGGAGCAGATATTTCGGGCAGCAAGCTTATGACGGATATAGCTTTCCTCCCATTCCGGGCTGACACCTCCGGAGCAGACAAATAACACGGTTCTTTCATAATATTCACGGATATACTCCTGACCTGCCCGGTCAAAGCGGTCGGATAATTCCATCATACACAAAAGAACATTGATCACATTGTCAAGAAACAGCACCGCCTGTTCCTCTTTCAAATGCCTGTCATACACACCGCAGATCTGGATCAGGATCGGAGGCATCGCTGCATACTTCTCCGCGTAATGAACTACACTCTGCTCCAATATCTCCGCATCCGGGCTGATCTCAAGCGGATTGGTCTGTGTCAGGCACCGGATGTATTCTTTCTGCCCGTCAGAAATATTGTCCAGACGCACCGCCAGTTCCACCAGTACCGACTGGACATACAGATCTAACACCTCCGCTGCAGACTGCTTCATCATGTTCTCTGCCTCCCGCCAGTAGCCCTGTTTCTCCAGTCTCTTACAGATCTTTGCCAGCGAATGGTAATATTTCTGCCCCATAGCACAGATTTCATCACCGGTATACATCGCGTTTGCCATCACATCCCCTCCTTTCTCCAAAACAGCCTATTTTGCCTCATTGTACTACAGTTCTCATCAATAGACAAGTTCCTGTTCAAAGACATTTTGTGTGATTTTTGCAAAAAAAGAAACCGTATATTACGGTTTCTTTGTATTCATATAATACCGAAAAGCGCCTACGCACGCTCTACTGCTCCAGAACGTAAACATCCTGTACATACCGGCATCTTCTTTGTGCCGCCATTAACCTTAACCTTAACGGACTTGATATTTGGCTTCCACATCTTGTTGCTTCTTCTGTGGGAATGACTTACTGCGTTACCGAAGTGAACGCTCTTTCCACAAACTGCACATTTTGCCATCGTAAGCACCTCCTTAGCATATTTAACCCTAACGGTCATGATTTATCAATAACTATTATGACTGTCTAATTTTGCCACAACATGCTTATTCTACCAAATCATAATGTAAAATGCAAGAACAAATTTAATTTTTTTCTTTTTCTTCGTCAGAACCCTTGCCAGACTTGAATTTATCGACAAGATCCGGCACCATGTCAAGCACCTTTGTAACTGCATCCTGATTCTTAACATTGACTAACTTCGTTGTTCCGTCCTTGATGATCAAAATGGAACTTGGCTGAATCTTTCCTCCCATTCCGCCGCCAGCATTGTTCTTCTTGCCATTCTCCGCAAACGAGCCCGCGGCCACACCAAAGCTGACATCTACCAGCGGAAGGATGATCGTTCCATCATCAAACCGTACTGCATCGCCAACCACTGTTTTGGTTGTCAGAAAACCCTCCATACCTTTCAGAAGAGAACCAACTGCCGTGTTGAAATTATTGTCTGCCATGATATCACCATACCTTTCCATATGCTGCAACAGCATCCTATGATCTGTCTAACCGTTCCATTAACCGCAACGGATGCGCTCTGATTATCAGGATCAACACTATGATCCCTCTTGCATATCCCTTCACTGCTGCCTCTCCCTCAAACACTTCCTGTTCAAAATCCGGTATAACCGCAATCCCTTTGCCCCACATGGCAAAAAGGACACTAAGTACTCCCAGAAGCTGTCCGGTGAGCGCCGGATCTCCGGTTCCAAAATGAAGTCGCCCCCTGAGGCTGCGTGGTGCCATATGCTTTAACAGCCCTCCACTGCTCTTTAAAACTGCCTGAAGCAGCTCAATGCTTTCCTCATCAATTGCCTTTATTTTAGCGAATAAGCCGGCGATTGACAAGAAAAACTTTTTCACTCTGTCCGTTATCCGCCGCAGTGTGCAATCGGATGAATCCGCCGTCTTCGCCCCTCCTGCTTCTTTCGGTTCACCGGCTGTTGTCGAAGATTCCACAGCCTTCTGCACTTTCGCTGGTGAAACACCTTCTTTCCTTTGGACCTTAGTACTGCCGGATGCTTTCCGTTTCTGCTTTACTTTTCTTCGCTTTTGGAATTTCTTTTTCTTTGTATGAAATCTGCCGTTCACCGGGATGCCAAAAATACGGATACACACTCTCTGGTTTCTGTCCGTGTCAAAAGACAGATGGATCAGATGCAGCAGCCAGCTTACACTTCCCTTCACTCTGTGCTCCTCCTGCCATACGGCAGACAGCTGATACCGGATCGGTATCAGAAGCACTGCCAGACATAGCAGAAGCATCAGTCCCAAAATGCAAAGCAGAATGATTCCGATCCACTTAAACACACCCAGTATGATCACTGCCATCGGCACACCTCCTCCCGGCATCCTGTTGCTGTTTACATGATATCCTCAAAATATCCACGCACGATCCGGGGAGAGATGTCACCCTCTCTGCAAACTGTATCAAGACAGATCTGTGCTGCAAGCATTTCGGCTTTCTCCCGGCTTCCCGCCAGACCTATCACCGTCACCCTTCGTTTCCGGTACCAGCGAAACCACAGCTCCACGGAGGAATATATCTCCATGATATTTTCTCCATTTACGGGTAATGTAATACAATATAACGGTCTTGTCGGCTTATTTTTTTCGAGAAGCTTCTGATACCGTTTCTTTTTGACGGAAATATCCGCGTCCAGATACATTTTTGAACTCCAGTACAGCATACTCCTCCTTTTCCGGAAATCCCTGCCAAATTATCCCATCATTTCCTGAATCAACTGTTTGGATGCATACTTCTCTGCTTCATCATCACAGAGCATCAGAGACTGGCTGATATAATCTGCCACCTCCTGCGGTGTTGAGAAAAATACAGGGATCTTTTCCAGCGTATTCGCCATGATCGCACGTCTCACCAGACGGGACTGTCCCTTGAACTCCTGCTTCAACTCGGTTACGATCTGCTCTGCCGCTTTCTCTGCATCCTGTGCGGTTACCTTTTCTTCCTCATCCTTCCACTCAAGTTCCACAAAGTCGCTGCCGGAAGCTAACTGCATTAGCTGTTGCAGATGTGTAAAGCCCTCCATCAGTCCGAGCTTTGTGATCTGCTCCTTCTCGGATTTGATCGTCTCCTCCAGCACGGCATCTGCCGTTGTCATGGATTCGTAGATCCGCTCCTGCATTCCCTCGATCTCCGGAAAATGCTCGCCAAGCCAGTACAGCTTGTCCTCCTCTGATTCAAGAGGATGCTCCTCATTCTTCTCCCAGATAGCACTTTCCTCATGTAGGAACAGCTCGTTGATACCGCGGATCACTAACTGTGCCGCCGGAATCTTATCGGCTGCCTTCTGACCGCCATCTGCCAGATACATGGAATATGCTCCGTTGATCAGCTTCTGGATCAGCATGTACAGATCCGAAATATCATTGAGCTTTGATGCATTCGTGCGAAGCTTCTCAGCATAAATCTGATACATCTCGGCTGTCATATTCTCATAATCCAGTTCATCAAACTCCTTGATGACCGGCACAAACTCTGTGAAATACTTCTCCATGTCATCGGTCCGGTAAAGCATTGCATTGGTGCGGAACATGTACAGATGTCCCTCCAGTGCACTCTTGTCAGAACCCTTGTAGACAGAGATACTCTCGCGGATCAGATCGAAATAATGGCTTCTCGTCATACGCATCGGAAGCTGTCCGATCACCATGCGAATATTATCGTTGATCGCCATATTGTCCTTAGTTGCAAAGATAAAGTTTAATACCTCCTGCGCAAAGACACTGTCCTCGGCGATAACCTCCTGATCCTCAAAGCGATACTGCATGCGGTTCAGAATATACTCGTATACAACAAAACGGTCTACATATGCGGTAAGCACCTGCATGCGGTCTGTCACTTCCGTACGAAGCTTAAGCAGATTCTCTCTCTGCCGGCTGCGTTCCTCCTCTCCGAAGGAGGCAGGATCCATCAGGACACGAACCGCCTGATGAAGAGCCTGTGCAATATCTTCTGCCGTATTAATATAAGGATTGATCCCCTCTGTGATCATCTCATAAAACACATAATATTCCATCATGAATTTCAGTCTTGCATGACTGTCATGAATGTCCAGGGCAAGCTCCAGATACTCCGGAAGAGCCTGTTCAAGCTCCTTGCCATGGGATAATTTCTTTACACTTTCGCGTATCTTTGTACTCATGTCGTCTCCTTATTACCAGGTCTGTAATAATACCCAGCTCTCAAACCATTTCAGGTAAGTTTTTACATAATGCACAGTCGTCGGCGTACCACTTAAGACCGGATAGAACATTGCAAACAGTCCTACTGCCAGCGCCGCATAAATATAGGCGTATTTCTTCGCTTTCGGATATTTCTTTACAAGCCGGTACATGCTGTAGCCCACCATAACCGTAACGAACGGTACACTTGGGAAATAATGATAAATAAATACAACTCGTGTCACCTTAAACCACGGTGCATACTGTGACAGATAACCGACACTTAAAAATGCAGCCTTGCGGTCCTTCTTGGCAAATACCAGATAAAGCATATATACAAAGGCAGGAATACCGGCCCACCATACAAGCGGATTACCAAAGGCACTGATACCCTCTCTGACGGTGTCTGACACAACGCCGGAATAATACCAGATCGGACGGTACATGATTGGCCACTGATACCATTTCGATCCATACGGATGTGTTGCATTCAGTGTGCTGTGATAATTGAACATCGTCTTCTGTGCCTCGATCACCTTCTGGATCAGCGTACGGTCCGTACCGTCGTTAAACGGAATATAGGACAGTACATAGATCACCGCCGGCACAACAATGAAGAAGATACAGCATGACAGCAGAGTGACGATCAGCTTCTTATGGAAGTTCTTGATAATAAACTGATGGGAAATCTCTCCTGTCTTTCCATTTGGATTCTTCGTTGCATAAATGTACTCACGGAATCTCTGGATCATCTGTGCAAAGAAGATGATCGCAAGTCCGATTGCCGAATAGATACCGGTCCATTTGGACGCCCAGCTAAGACCCATGGCAAATCCACAGAGTCCAAGCGGAATCAGCGTTTTGGACAGCTTTGTATCGAAAAAGCTGAGTCTCGTATAGCAGTACATAAAGAAATACGAGAGCATGATAAACAGCGTAACATACACATCGATCGTGGAAATACGCGTCTGAACAAAGTGCATGAAATCAAACGTAAACAGGATCGTCGTCACTATACTGATCCACGTCTCCTTAAAGAACTTCTTGGAGAAATTATAGATGATCGGCACCATCAGAACACCGAACAGCGTTCCCATAAATCTCCAGCCAAACGGACACATACCAAAGATCAGAACGCCGAGCGCGATCAGCTCCTTGCCGAGTGGCGGATGGGTGTTCTCATAGCAATACAGCTTGTGGATCATCTCATAAGCAGTTCTGCCGTGATAGATCTCATCGAAGTAAGTACCGTTTAAGTTGGTTGCTCTTGCCGCATACAGATCCTGCTCATCAAACAATGTGGAGTAGTCTCCGGCATTGACCGGTGTCACTACATTGCCTTCCGTATCTGTAAATACCAGTTCCATAATACTGTCATTTGTCGTATCCGCTGCCGGTGAGATCCTCACATAACGTGCTGTCACATTCAGATCCGTATAATTCCAACAGAATACCGAACCGGCATCCCACGGATTGTCTGCTCCGTATAAGGTATTCCAGTTTGTTCCATCTGAGGAATAGTCCACCAGATACTTCGGATTGTTCTGGTAGCCAAGATATTCCGCCATCTTTCCGAGACTGACATCCTGTCCCATATCGGCAACAACCGCCCCCTGCGTCACGACAGAATACTCCGTCTCCGGTGCTTTCAGGCTACCGAGATGCACAAATGCGATTACTGCATATATCAGGGTGATAATTCCCATGGCAATATAATCCTGCTTCGTCATCTTCACAAGCTTGGAAGATGGACGGATCACAGACTTGTTCTTCTCCTCCGCAGACACCTTCTTCACGGTTGTCTCGCGGCTAATGATCTGCTTCTCCTCCTGCTCTGTCTCAAATCTGGTGTAATGGCGGATCGTTGTGTATACCATGAAGGCAAACACAACCATGCCAAGCAGGGAGATTGCAAACAGGATCGGACTGTGCCAGTCATAGTTTGCAGCATCATATTTAAACAATACATGCGCTACGTTATAGAAGAAGTGCATTGCCGACAGACAATACAGGATAAACACATCTCTTCTCGGCTTCATCACATATGCGAGAAGCATAAACGCCATTGCCGGATACATATAACGCTCATGCATGCGGACAGAGAACATGAAAATACCGATGATCAGCATACCGCCGATATATGTATATTTCGCCTCTGTCTTTTTGCAGCGGAAATTTACAAATGCTGTTGCGATCACGATCAGAAGGATAAAGATCGTACCCCAGGTCTGATAGCTTAAACCAAAGCCCCTGTCTCCCTGACTGATCCAGTTCTTACCAACCAGTGTCCAGAAATTGTATGCATTTACGGAAGCATACTCAAAAGAACCTACCGTATTCGTATAAAGGGAAATAACCTTTTGCAAACCATACGGCAACACGGCGATCACCATACAAAGAATTGCCACAAGTCCCATTCCAAGGTTGATCCCGAACTTCTTCCAGTTGAAATCCTCCAGAAATACATGATCGATAATACCGTATAACAGCACCGGTGCAAACATCATCGCCTGTGGCTTTAAAAGAATTGCCAGTGCGAAAAGGAAATACGATGGGATCAGTTTCTTCTTGGCGATCAGATAGAACATCCATGCAAGAAATACCACATAGATACTGTCCGTCTGCCCCCAGACAACGCTGTCCAGAATGATTGCCGGGCAGAACAGATAAACAGCTGAAAGCAATGCTGCACCTGTCTCACGGAACTTCTCGGACGCAACCTTATAGATCAGATACCCCATACCAAGATCGGTAAGAATATTCGGCATCTTTGTGAGGATATCACTCATTGCCGAATTCCACGGAATGCTGAAGATATGACGCAGCCATCCGATCACATACAGAATATAGATATATCCGGGTGGATAACCCTCTGTCATCGTGGTATAGAACTTGTGAAAACCATCGTTGTATACCATATCCGCCCATGCAATAAAGCAGCTCATGTCCTGCTCATGACCGTGGTAAACACCGCCAATAATCACACGAAGCAGAAATGCAACGACCATGACAGCCACAAAGACCGTCAGACCGATCATGCGGTCCTGCGGATTGTCAAGATTCACCTGTGTCTGATTCCTGCTGCCCTTGCTTCTTGCTACATTCTTTCTTTTCTGATTGTTTCTGGCGCGGACTGCCGCCCCGCTCTGTTCCACAACGGTCATCCGGTTTCTCAGATAACCGCTGATCGGAAAGTACATGGCAAGCATGATCAGAAATCCAATGATTGCCACTGTGTTAATCATCCCCATAGTTTTTCTCCTTTATTTTCTATTGTGATCAGTCATGCTTTCTCACATGCTGATGGGTAAACAAATGATCCGAACAATACTCATAATTGCCGTCGCACTTCGAACAGAATCTGAAATCCAGATTCTCGTCATCAAGCTCGGTTCTGCCGCATACTGCACAGCGGTGTCTTGCCCCGCCGTTCTGACGTCCCGCATCCCTGACCTGCTTCTTGAAATGCTGGCGCCGCCTGATATCCGACGGTGAGATTCTGTGATAATCCCTGCTGGCAAAAAAGTATATTAAGAAGTTCGCCATCGCGACAAGGATTGCAAAGGCGACGCTGAAATACTGTCCTCCAACTGACGTCATTCCACGGTTTATGCACGCAATACCTGTTGTCACATATTGGAATACATTATACAAGAGATATACCGCATCCAGAATTGCCAGCCACTTCACCTTGATCGGTATCACAAACCAGAACAAAAACTCCATGTTTGGATTGATGGTTGCAAAGGCAAAGAACATAGACCAGTAAATATACTGGAAGCCGGACAGATACTGTACGGAATGAAGTGTCCCATACAAAATAAATGCCGCAACAATGTTTAAAAACCAGCCGCTGATAAAGTACATGTTAAACCGGAAGGTTCCCCATGCCTGCTCCAGCGATCTTCCAAACAGGAAGAACAGATTGACCTGAATCGCAAAGAACAGGATACTCACAATAAAGCCCATCCCCCGATTAAAGCCATATGGCTCGATCAGGTATGTGAACAGTCTCCATATCTGACCATGTAAGACAGCCTCCACATTAAGCGACAGATAACTGTAATAAATATTCTCATTGATCAGTCCGAGTGCCGCTCCCGCACAGTACAACACGATCACATACTTGATGAGATCCGGTACGGCATAACGGCCAAATTTCTTTTCAAGCTTGTTTAATAATTGGTTCATAAATCCCCCATCCCTGCGTATCTATGCATGCGCAGGCATCGTTTCTCTTTATTCACGGATAACAAAAAAATGGTATTGGAAATAACATTCCAATACCATCTATTCTATTGATACGCGTTTTCTTTGTCAAGCCGAAGATGCCACTACTTTTGTCGATAAAGAGCAGTCCCCGGCTGCAGTACGATACGGTCAACTCCAAGAATGCTTTCGAGTGTATCACCATCCCTGACAATATAGACGGACTGATCCTTTTCCTGCGGCATCTCAGACTCATCCTTTTCCTGCATCATCTCAGACTCATCCTTTTCCTGCATCATCTCGGACTCATCCTTTTCTTGCGTCATCTCCTCTGCCAATTTGTTCTCCGTCTCCGTTATTGGCACGGCATCCCTGACCTCCCATTTGCTGCAGTTTCTGCCGTAGGGAGGCATTACCGGCCGGTCATTTGCACGCACCGGCACGCAGATTGTTTCCCCGACCTGAAGATTATAGACATCCACATAAGGATTTGCCCGCAGCAGAAGTGCTAACGGCACCTGATGCTCCATACTGATCGAATAAAGCGTGTCTCCGGAACGAACCGTATGCATAATTCCATTACAATGTTTCATAGCTTGAATATGCCCTTCTTTCTATCCTTTCCTTTTTATTTATATTCCCAATTTGTGTTATTGGTGACTCAGCTGTTGCAATCAATTTTTTTTTGTCATATAATAGGAAAATATGGCGATATTTATCATCGCATATCCTTTAATAAGAAAGGACAGCTAAGGAAGAAAGGAAATATCTTATGAAATTACCATGCCATACTCTGGGAATCGATATCGGTTCCACTACAGTAAAGATTGCAATATTAAACCCAGAGGGAGAGATCATATTTTCTGATTATCAGCGTCATTATGCCAATATTCAGGAGACTCTGGCGGCTATTATCAAGCAGGCGCTGAAAGAGCTGGGAGACCTTCCTGTTTCCCCTGTGATCACCGGTTCCGGCGGACTCACTCTTTCCAAGCATATGAATGTTCCCTTTGTTCAGGAGGTTGTCGCAGTTGCAACATCCTTGAAAGACTATGCTCCACGCACCGATGTAGCGATCGAGCTCGGTGGCGAGGATGCCAAGATTATATATTTTACCGGTGGTATTGACCAGCGAATGAACGGAATCTGTGCCGGCGGTACCGGTTCCTTCATCGACCAGATGGCGACACTGCTCAAGACGGATGCAGCCGGTCTTAATGAATATGCCAAGAACTACAAATCCATCTACCCGATTGCAGCCAGATGCGGTGTATTTGCAAAGACTGATATCCAGCCTCTGATCAATGAGGGTGCTACGAAGGAGGATCTGTCCGCTTCCATTTTCCAGGCGGTTGTCAACCAGACGATCAGCGGTCTTGCCTGTGGAAAGCCGATCCGCGGCAATGTCGCATTTCTCGGCGGTCCGCTTCATTTCCTGACCGAACTGAAGCAGGCATTTATCCGCACTCTGAACCTGAAGGGAGACGAGATCATTGCACCGGAGCATTCTCATCTTTTTGCCGCATCCGGTGCTGCCATGAACGCAAAGACAGATGAATGCATGTCGTCCCTCAGCAAACTGGATGATATTTTAGCCAAAAAGATCGACATGGAATTTGAGGTTGCCCGTCTGGAGCCTCTGTTTAAGGACGAAACAGAGTATGATGATTTCTTGAAGAAACACTCTGAGAATGATGTGAAGAAGGGTGATTTTTCCTCTTATAAAGGAGATCTGTTTCTCGGTATTGATGCCGGTTCTACCACAACAAAGGTTGCCGTGATCGGCGAGGACGGAAGTCTTTTGTATTCCTTCTACAGCAACAACAACGGCAGCCCGCTCAAGACTGCAATCAAGTCCATCAAGGAGATCTACGATATGATGCCGGAAGGTGCACGTATCGTCCGCTCCTGCTCGACCGGTTACGGAGAGGCTCTTCTTAAATCCGCCCTCCTTCTCGATGAGGGTGAGGTAGAGACGGTTGCCCACTACAATGCAGCCGCCTTCTTTGAACCGGATGTCGACTGTATCCTCGATATCGGCGGACAGGACATGAAGTGTATCAAGATCAAGAACCAGTCGGTCGACAAGGTTCAGCTCAATGAAGCATGCTCCTCCGGATGCGGTTCCTTCATTGAGACCTTTGCCAAGTCGCTGAATTACGAGGTGGCTGATTTCGCAAAGATCGCTTTATTTGCAGAGAATCCGATCGACCTCGGCTCCCGCTGTACCGTATTCATGAATTCCAAAGTAAAGCAGGCACAGAAGGAGGGCGCATCCGTCGCTGATATCTCTGCCGGTCTTGCTTATTCAGTAATTAAGAATGCCTTATTAAAGGTAATCAAGCTGACTGACCCTAGGGATCTCGGCGAAAAGGTCGTTGTACAGGGTGGAACCTTCTACAATGATGCCGTACTGCGCAGCTTCGAACGCATCTCCGGCTGTAAAGCCGTACGTCCGGACATTGCCGGTATCATGGGTGCCTTCGGTGCCGCACTGATCGCCCGCAAGCATTACGAAGGACAGGAATCAACCATGCTGACCATCGACCAGATCAATGATCTGAAGTTTGAGACCTCGATGGCAAGATGTAAGGGCTGTACAAACCACTGTCTCCTGACGATCAACCGCTTTACCGGCGGACGCCAGTTTATCTCCGGAAACCGTTGCGAGCGCGGTCTCGGCAAGGAAAAGAACAAGGATCACATTCCAAACCTGTTTGAATATAAAAACAAGCGACTCTTCCAGCATTACACATCTCTGGATGAAGAGCATGCCGTCAGAGGAACCGTTGGTATTCCGCGTGTCCTGAATATGTACGAGAACTATCCGTTCTGGTTTACCTTCTTCACGGAGCTTGGTTACCGCGTTATCCTCTCTCCGGAGTCCAACCGCAAGATCTACGAGCTTGGTATCGAATCCATTCCAAGCGAGTCTGAGTGTTACCCGGCAAAACTGGCACACGGTCATGTCACATGGCTGATCCGCCAGGGTATTGATTACATTTTCTATCCTTGCATCCCTTATGAGCGTGTCGAGGTGGAGGATGCCAATAATCATTACAACTGTCCGATCGTTACCTCCTACGGAGAGAATATCAAGAACAATATCGAGGAGCTGCGTGATGATAAGATCACATACCAGAATCCATTCCTCTCTCTGGAAAGCGAAGCGATCGCAACAAAGCGTCTGGTAGAATTTTTCACAGAGGAAAACGGCATTGCTGCTGATGAGATCCGCCACGCTGCCGCTGCTGCATGGAAGGAAATGCAGGCCGTCCGCACCGAGATGGAGCAGAAAGGTGAGGAGGTATTACAGTACCTTAAGGAGACCGGCCGCCGCGGTATCGTGCTTGCCGGAAGACCATACCATACCGATCCTGAGATCAACCACGGTATTCCCGATCTGATCACCTCCTACGGCGTTGCCGTACTGACCGAGGACAGCATTTCACATCTCGGCAGGGTAGACCGTCCGACGATCGTTATGGATCAGTGGATGTATCATTCCCGTCTGTATCAGGCAGCATCCTTTGTCAGCACACAGTCTAATCTGGATCTGATCCAGTTAAACTCCTTCGGCTGCGGTCTTGATGCCGTTACCACCGATCAGGTCAGTGATATCCTGACAAAGCGCAATAAGATCTATACCGTATTAAAGATCGACGAGGTCAACAACCTTGGTGCCGCACGAATCCGTATCCGTTCTCTGCTCGCCGCTGTTCGTGAGCGTGCAGCCAAGAATATCCAGCCACAGTGTAACGTTGATACCGCACACCACAGAGTGATCTTCACCGAGGAAATGCGTAAGGAGTACACGATCCTTGTGCCACAGATGTCACCGATTCACTTTGACATTCTGGAACCGGCACTCGCCTCCTGCGGTTATAAGCTCAAGATCTTACCAAGCACACCGGCTGCCGTCGATTACGGTCTGAAATACGTTAATAACGACGCCTGCTATCCATCCCTGATCGTTATCGGTCAGTTTATGGAGGCGCTTTTATCCGGCGAGTATGACCTTGATAAGGTTGCCCTGATCATCACCCAGACCGGTGGCGGCTGTCGTGCTACCAACTATATCGGTTTCATCCGCCGCGCCCTCGAAAAGGCAGGCATGGGACAGATTCCGGTTATCTCCATGAGTGCCGGCATCGAGAAAAACCCTGGTCTAAAGATCAATCTGCAGATGGCACACAAAGCCATTCAGGCACTGATCTATGGTGATGTATTTATGCGTGTCCTGTACAAGACGAGACCGTACGAAGCTGTTCCCGGCTCTGCGAACGCCCTTCATGAGAAGTGGAAAGCGATTGCACAGCGCGCCGTCAGAAACGGCAACAAAAAGGAATTCCAGCGAAATATCCGTCAAATCATTAAAGAATTTGACGAGCTGCCATTAAAAGATATCAAGAAACCGCGCGTTGGTATTGTCGGCGAGATCCTTGTGAAGTTCCTGCCGCTTGCCAACAACTATCTGGTAGAGCTTCTGGAGGCCGAGGGTGCCGAGGCAGTCTGTCCGGATCTTCTGGATTTCTTCATGTACAGCCTGTACAATGCAAACTTCAAGGCAAAATACCTTGGCAAAAAGAAATCCTCCGCACACATCAACAACTTTCTGATCTCCTATCTGGAGCATTACCGGAAGGTTGCCAACGATGCACTGGCAGCAAGCAATCGCTTCGAGCCTACAACACGGATCAACAAGCTGGCAGAATATGCCGATCCGATCGTCAGCGGCGGTAACCAGACCGGCGAGGGCTGGTTCTTAACCGGTGAGATGCTTGAGCTGATCCATTCCGGCGTGCCAAACATCGTATGTACCCAGCCGTTTGGATGCCTTCCAAACCACGTTGTTGGTAAAGGTGTTATCAAAGAGCTGCGCCGTCAGTATCCGGAGTCCAACGTTGTGGCTGTCGACTACGATCCGGGTGCCAGCGAGGTAAACCAGCTGAACCGAATCAAGCTGATGCTCTCTACTGCTGTAAAGAACATGAAATAAAATAACGATCAATAAGATACTGCCGAAGCAGATACGTCAAATCTACGATCTGTTTCGGCAGTATTTTTATACAAAAATTTATGTAGAAAAAAACAGCGCAGGAATCAAAGCCTGCGCTGTTATCATTTGTAGTTACGTCTGATATTTATTTTTTAAAATAGTCTGCATCAAAGACCGTCTTGCTCGGATAGGAAACCGTCTCCGGCTTCTCTTTGACGATAACCCCGGCTTCCTCCTTCTGCTTCTCGATATCCCGCAGGGTATCCAGATTCAAAGCAGTTTTCTGCGCGAATCCGCCCTCTTCTTCGCTGCTTTGAGTGGGTCTGTTTCCCACTGCCTGTTCTGTCTGCTCTGCGGATACATTCTCCTTTACCGCATTCATGGATTCTGTCTGCATACGCTTTACAAGCATTCCGCTTCGTTCCATGCGGCGGTATACCACATAGATTCCCACTGCCAGAACAATCGTTACGGCAAGACCACCCTCCAGACCAAAGTCACCGCCGTTCATAAACGACCAGCCATCGGCAAAAGAGCTGTCAAACACAGAGCTTGACTTTGCTGTACCGCTGACCGATATGCCGAAGATATTGCCCTGCAGGAAATTCCATCCGCTGTGCAGTGCAGCAACCATCCAGATACTGCCGCTTTCCACAAACAGAAGACCAAACAGCAGTCCACACAAAAAGAGATTGATATACGCCAGCACCGTGACATGCTCATTGCTCATATGCATCGCCATAAATACACCACTGCTTAGGATCACGGAATACCACACGGAATTACGGCGCGACAAAGATACCAGCAAATATCCCCGGCAGATCACTTCCTCCGCCAGTCCCTGAATCATATAACCGATCAGATAAAAAACGACGTATCCCGGTACAAGCTGCACGGAGACACCTTCAAAATGACAGGCTCCCGTCAATACACAGATCAGATAGGCTCCGCCGATCAAAACCGCACTCCAGCCAATCCCCTTCGCATAGAACGAAGACATGTTCCGCTTCGTAAATCCCATCGACGACAATGGTCTTTTCTCAATGAACTTACAGTACCCTGTATATAATACGATCAAAAATATCTCCGCAAACAGCATATAAACCGTCACCCATTGCGACCTGTTCTGAAGAAGACTGTTATATTGTTCAATACCTGCACTGATAGGATGTATGAGTCCATATACGAGAAGCCCTGGCACCAGTGCCATGGCTTCTACGAATATCGATATTACATAGAGAACAATAAAAATGATCATCTCTCCCAATATACTGTGGGATTTTGTCTTCTCGGCTTCCTTCATAAAAGCCGGTTTCTTAATTTCTCTCATATGTTATTTTAATTCCTTTAAGAATGTCTCGATACGATCCAATCCCTTTTCAATCTGCTCCAGTGAGATTGCATAGGACAGACGGATATGATCTGCAAATCCGAAATCCGCACATGGAACTACCGCTACATTGTATTCCTCAATAAGGATTTCTGCCATCTTGGAAGTATCCTCAATCTTCTGCCCCTTATAATCCTTACCGAGTACATCACTCACGTCAACAAATACATAGAATGCACCCATTGGCTCGATCGTGCTTACATGAGGCATCTCACAGATTCTCTTGTACATATACTGACGGCGCTTATCAAACTCTGCATGCATGGCTGCCACAGAATCCTGAGGACCGTTGAGTGCCTCAACAGCGGCTTTCTGTGCAATAGAGTTTGGATTGGAGGTCTGATGAGACTGAACGCTGCTCATCATCTTTGCAATCTCCTTGGAAGATCCTGTGTAACCGATTCTCCAGCCAGTCATTGCATAGCTCTTTGCAAGACCGCTGCAGGTGATGGTTCTGTCATAGATTTCCTTGCCAAAGGAAGCAATACTGATATGCTTCTGATCTCCGTAAACAAGATTTTCATACATCTCATCTGCGACAACATAAATGTCACTCTCTACAACCACGTCAGCGATCGCACGAAGCTCCTGCTCAGTGTAAAGCATACCGGTCGGGTTGTTTGGTGTGTTAAGTACAACAGCCTTTGTCTTGTCTGTAATTGCCTTCTTCAGATCCTCTGCCTGAAGCTTGTAGCTCTGCTCCTTTGTGGTCTTAACAATCACCGGTACACCGCCCGCAAGCTTAACGATCTCCGGATAGCTGAGCCAGAATGGTGCCGGGATGATCACCTCATCACCCGGATTGATCAGTGCTGTGAAAATATTGGTCAGAGAATGCTTTCCTCCATTGCTGATCACGATCTGATCCGGTGCATAATCAAGTCCATTGAAGGACTTAAACTTCTTAGAAACAGCTTCCTTTAACTCATTGGTTCCGGAAGCCGGTGTATATTTTGTAAATCCATCATGAATTGCCTGAATTGCAGCATCGCAGATATTCTCCGGTGTGTTAAAGTCCGGTTCACCTGCGCCAAAACCGACAACATCCTTTCCCTGCGCACGCAGTTCCTTTGCCTTTGCAGTGATCGCCAGTGTAGAAGATGGCTTCACCGCTGCTGCTTTTCTGGATAATTCTAATGACATAATAATTGCCCCTTTCCTTGGTATAACTTGGTAAAATATGAAAATCTCCTCTCAAATTTATACCACAAACTCTGGGTTGCGTCAATGTATAATTGTATACAATTTACTGACCCACACTGATATTTGCTCCCTTATTATCTTCTTTTCCAAGAGCACTGCCGAATATAAACTTCTGCATCGCTTTCACATTCTTGTCCAGAGGATCCGGCAGGATCACCGACATGCTGCGGACACGGGTAATCTTGTAAGCCCCTTCCACCGGAACATTGAGTGTTTCCAGCTTTGAATTTCTGCTGCGGACTTCCACACCCTGATACAGATAATTGACAAGATCTGCCTTGTCAATATTTGTCTTGACGAGCGGCATCAGCTTTGGCACCATCGCGATCAACTCCAATGCCGATTTGTCCATGAGCTTTTTGTAAATGGCAGACATCACGGTACGATGACGCAGTGTTCTTGCGAAATCACCATATTGTCCGTCCTTCTGTACATAACGGATCCTGGCATAACCAAGTGCCTGATTACCATTCATGTGATTGACTCCGACATGAAGTGTCCTGTTCGATTTCTCAGAGATATAGTTGGTCTTATTAAGATATTCCACCTCATCCTCTGCCAGCTTGATATCAACGCCCCCAAGAGCCTCGATCACCTGCTGGAACGAATCAAAGTTTACCAGCACATATCCATCCACATCAACGCCAAAATTCTTATGAATCGTCTTGATCAAAGTCTTCATGCCACCATTATGATATGCCGCATTGATCTTATTGTCCGAAAAGCCCGGTATCTGCACATAGGTATCACGCATGATCGAGGTCAGACGAAGTGCTCCGTCCTTCCTGTTAACGGTTGCGATCATAATGCTGTCGGTTCTTCCCCGACCGCCTCCGATCGCCTCCTCGCCGCACACAAGGATATTGATCACATCCTTAGACTGCATTACACTGTCTGCACTGTCGAGATGAATCTTATCCGGATCGATCGCTTTCAGGTTTTCAATTCCAGTATCCTCATCAAAATACTCTTCCTGTGCTTTCTCGTTATCATTGTCCTTTACATAAATCTTTCCATAATTGTAGCTAAATACACCGTAAGCAATACCTAAAATCGCCAGCAGTGCAATGACAACTCCTATCACGATCTTGCTCCAGACAGGCAGCTTTTTCTTTGGCATATCTGCTGTAAGCTCTTCTAACTCTTTATTGTCCTTTTCTTTCATATGAATCTCCATTTCGGTTCATTTTATATGTTTCCGGCAATATACAACAGGACAGAGCCTGCGCCCTGTCCCCGCAAAATCATATATCTGCAACGCTTCAGCAAAAGGTTCTAGTTCTTGAAACTGTGGATCGGTGCCGGAATACGCCCGCCACGGTTAATAAATGCACTGCAGTCAAAGGAATTGACCGGCATAACCGGTGCATAACCTAACAATCCGCCAAACTCTACGGTATCGCCTACCTTTTTGCCGATCACTGGGATCAGACGGACTGCTGTCGTCTTCTGGTTAACCATACCGATCGCCATCTCATCTGCAATGATACCGGAAATCGTTGTCGCCTTTGTATCACCCGGAATTGCGATCATATCAAGACCTACCGAGCATACACAGGTCATAGCCTCTAACTTCTCCAGCGTGAGTGCCCCGTCTACAACGGCATTGATCATACCCTGATCCTCACTGACCGGAATAAATGCGCCACTCAAGCCACCGACATAAGAGGAAGCCATAACGCCGCCCTTCTTCACCTGATCGTTTAACAGGGCAAGTGCAGCTGTTGTGCCGGGTGCACCGGCTCTCTCAAGACCCATCTCCTCGAAAATATCTGCGATACTGTCTCCGATCGCCGGCGTCGGCGCCAGAGAAAGATCAATAATACCAAATGGAATATCCAGTCTTCGGGATGCTTCTCTTGCCACAAGCTGACCAACACGGGTAATCTTAAATGCTGTCTTTTTCACGGTCTCACAAAGAGAACCAAAGTCTGTGCCATGCTCGGCCTCCAGAGCCTTTCTCATAACACCCGGTCCGCTGACACCGACATTGATAATGGCATCTGCCTCTGTCACACCATGGAACGCCCCCGCCATGAACGGATTATCGTCCGGTGCATTACAAAATACAACCAGCTTGGCACAACCGATGCTGTCGTTCTCCTTCGTATATTCTGCCGCCTGCAGGATGATCTCACCCATCAGCTTAACAGCATCCATGTTAAGTCCTGTCTTTGTTGATCCAAGATTTACGGAACTGCAGACAAAATCTGTCTCTGCCAGAGCCTGTGGGATCGAACGGATCAAAAGCTCATCCGCCTCTGTCATTCCCTTGGAGACAAGTGCACTGTATCCACCGATAAAATTAATACCTAATGTCTTGGCAGCGCGGTCCAGCGTCTTTGCAATCGTCACAAAGTCCTCCGGCGTCTTGCAGGCTGCACCACCGACCAGTGCGATCGGAGTCACGGAAATTCTCTTGTTAACGATCGGGATTCCATACTCCCTCTCAATTGCCTGTCCGGTCGGAACAAGCTCCTTTGCCACTGTTGTGATACGATTATAGATCTTCTCATTTAAGGCATCCAGATCGCTGTCAATACATTCCAGAAGGCTGATTCCGATCGTAATGGTACGCACATCGAGATTTTCCTTCTCAATCATATTATTGGTCTCTAATACTTCATTTATGTTTATCATTTTGAATGATTCCTCCGTAACTTAAATTCTGTGCATCTGATCAAATATATCCTCACGCTGTGCATGAATGATACAGCCAAGCTCCGTACCGATCTTCTCAAGATCTTCCGCAAATGTATCGAAATTGATGCTGCATGCTGCGGTATCTACAATCATCATCATGTTAAAGAAACCATCAACGATCGTCTGTGAAATGTCAAGGATATTTACCTGATTGTCTGCAAGATATGTACATACTCTCGCAATAATTCCAACGCTGTCTTTTCCAACTACAGTAATTACTATCTTTCTCATGATTCCCTCATTTCTGCCTGCGGCTCACGCTGCTAACGGCTGATTTATTTTCTTATATTCCGCATATATTCCACGGAATGATAATTCGTTTTGTGCTGCTTATTATAAGGCGGATTCCAACAGATCAAGCGATAGCTGTCCGGACTCCATATCCTGTCCGCTGCCGGTCAAAACAAGCTTAGACGGCTTGTCCCTTCGTGCAACCGAAAGATCAAACGGCAGGGAGTTCATCCCCAGCTCCTCCCATAAACGGCATTTGACTGTCTCGTAGGCAAGCTCCGGGTAATTGTTCTCCTTGGATAAATGTGCCAGAAATATATGCTTCAAATTATCGTGAAGAAGACGACACAACAGCCGTCCGGAATCTTCATTGGATAAATGACCGCGTTCTCCAAGGATACGACATTTCAACGAGTAAGGATACGGTCCTGCCTCCAGCATACTGATATCGTGATTGGCTTCCAGCATGATCACCTCACAGCCCTCCAGATGGGACACTGTATAATCATCATAAACACCAAGATCCGTCGCCATTCCCACTTTGTGACCGGATGCCTCCACGGTATAACAGACCGGATCTGCCGCATCGTGCGACATATGAAACGGCATTACCTCAAGACTGCCGATCTTGACCGGGCGGTCCGCATAGACCTGATACAGATGCTCCATCGTAACAAGCCCCTTGCTGTCCTTCTGGCGGATTCCATTCAGCGTCCCTGCCGTGCCGTAAACCGGCACATGAAAATACTTTGTCATCATCGGGATTCCCTGAATGTGGTCTGTATGCTCATGTGTCACTAAGATCGCATCAAGACTTTCCGGTGCAACATGGATTGAACGCAGCCCGTCTACAATCCGCTTCCGGCTGACTCCCGCGTCGATCAGAATCCTGGAATCTCCATCTCCTATATAAATGCAATTGCCGCTGCTGCCACTGGCAATACTACATATCTGCATGCTCCTGTAACTTCCTTTCTATACCCAGTATATCTGAATCTCATCGCCCTCATGTACCGGTGCGGTGAAATCCGAAGAAACTCCATTGATCAGCGTTTCCAGACGGGTTCCTCCCGCCACGGACAGATCAAACGGATAAAAATCAAGTATATCCACCAGAATATATGATTTCTTATTGCGCAGGATCACCGTCTCGCCATTGACCGTAACCGGCATGTCAAAAGCATTCTCCCCGGCATCGCCTGCAGGGGTCGCAGACTGTGTTGCAGCTTCCGCGGTCACATTTCCGACTTCCGGTGCTATGTCAGCTTTGCTCTCCTGCGGCTGTGCCGGCAGACTCTGCTCACCCTCAACAGCTTCCTTCGTCTCTCCGTTTAAAACAGCCTCGGGAACCTGCCCCTCGCCGTACTCCTCCATCAGCTTCTGATAGTTCGGCTCTTCCTTCCGTATCTCACAGGCGATTGAAAAATTGTCATATACCTTTGTATCCATTCCGGCAATGGCATTATTGACATAAACTCTGCCCCTACAGACAATATCCATAAACTCCAGAACCTGCTCCAGCGTATAATATTCCAATATCTCGATCCGATCCCCCTCCTGTATTTCATAATACCGGGACACAAGCTGTCCGTTGACCGTCACAAAACGCGGACAGGTGATCGTCTTATTATTGAAACGGAAACGGATGTCCGAATGATACTCCGGAATATCCCCAACTGACATCACCGCATCCTTTCCTGCTGTGGATGCAACGATCTCGATCCGGTCATTCTGCGACAGACCTTCGCTCAGTGCGCTTTCCCTGCCATTTAACCGAATCACCGCAGAATCTCCCGGTTCTCCGCGCCGCATGCGCGCCTCACCGTTCACGGTGTAATTCAGTGTCTTTCCTCTCTTCGGGAACAGATCCTCATTCGGATAACCGCACTGTATTGCTGCATCCACCACGGTCAGCTTGCTGTTGTCATAAAGCTTGATCCGTTCCTCATTGATTGTCACGAATATGAAGTTGTTTTTCTGTTCGTAATAATTAAGACAGATTCCAACCGGTGTCACCAGAAGCGAGTCCTTCTTGATATTCTTCTGTAAAAAGGTGATCTGTCCCATCACTTCAGAGCCTCGCAGTGCCACACGCTCCTCCGGCAGATCAAGTGCCTGTGCAAGCGTCTCCTCAAAGCCACGGATCTTGCCGCCTCCTCCGACGACAAACACCGCACTGACGGACTTGCCGCCATTGAGCTCCTTGATCCGGTCTGCAACCTTCTCTGTGATCTCCCTCACCACAGGCTCCGTTACCTCCGTAATCTCCTCCGAGGGTATCTTATGAGAAAGTCCCATAATATCGTGTACCGTCACCTGCTTACGGCTGGTACTCTGGCATTTCATCTTCTCTGCCTCCGCAAAATCCAGCAGATAATGTCTTGCTAACGTCTCTGTGATCTCATCACCGGCTGCCGGAATCATGCCGTAAGCGATAATACTTCCATCGTTGGTGATCGAGATATCAGACGTTCCGGCGCCCACATCCACCAACGCAATATTTAATAAACGAAATCTCTCCGGGATCGCCACATTCATGGCGGCAATCGGCTCCAGTGTCAGATTTGCCACATAAAGACCTGCCTTTTCCACCGCTGCATAAAGTCCATCGACAACCTCATCCGGCAGGAAAGTGGCGATCAGCTCCGTCCGGATCGAATTGGCCTTATGACCTTCCAGATTCGTGATCGGATAATCATTCTGATAATAACGGATCACCGAATAGCCGACACAGTAGAACTTCATATCATCCGTCTGCTGTTCCTTGCGAAGCAGTTCATACGCCTTCTCCACACCAAGCATGTCCAGAGAATAAATATGCTCATTCGTAATGACTGTCTCATAATTAAAGTCCACCGTTGCAGATGCAACAACTGTCTTCAAAACACGACCGGCCGCAGCAATACACACATCGGAAAGCTTCCTTCCTGTGAGCTTCTCAAGCCTGCGCTTCACAACAAGAATTGTATCTGCAACCGCCTGTATATCATGGATCTGTCCATCAAGCATCGCTCTCGTCTCGTGTTCCACAGACTCCTGCGCAACCACAACAAAACCACCGTCCGGTGTGCGATAGCCGACCGTTCCCACGATGCTTCTGGTGCCAATGTCAAGACCGAACACAAGTGGTTCCGTCAGCTTCTTAACAATGGCTGCAATATTCACACCTGTTGCGGCACTTTTCCTGCCTTTGGCGGACGAAGCAGTTTTCTTTGCCCGCGCCGTCTTCTTCTCTGCCTCTGCCATGGACTTCTCCTTTCCAAACATTCTTCTTGCTATTGTATCACAAAATAAATATGATGGTCAACAAAATAGAGGAGCCACTGTAATAATACAACGGCTCCCCATATATAATAGAGAAAAGAGTAAGCAAAATCAAATCTGCGTTACATGTTATTCCTATCTGCCATTATTTGATTGTAATCTTGAAAGTTACAGAGATGCTCTTCTTGAACTTGAACTTCTTGCCGTAGCTTGCAGCATAACCTGCAGTCTTATCTCCGTTCTGCTTGTTACCTACTCTGTTGTAGATAGAAATACGATACTTGTTAGGATCTTCCTTCTTCTCAAGCTGACCAGCTGCAACTGCCTTCATACCGGAAACAGTCTTACCGTCGCACTTTACGGAAACGCCGGAAATTTTAATCTTCTTAGCACTGTGATCCTTTAAGATATTCTTGATATCAACATAGAATACCTGTGCCGGCTGATTCTTGGATTTCTTGTTCTTGAGAGTTACTGTGTATGTAGCAGTACCTTTCTTATTCTTTACAGAAACTGCAGTCTTGTTGGTATCCTTAGAAGAATCATTACCACCATCCCAGTTCCATTTGGTATCTGCATAACCCATAACTGCCTTATAGCTGCTAGCTGCACTAGCCTTAGTTCCTGTGTAAGCAACGCCTGAAACAGCTACTGTTGCAGCCAATGCTACTGATAATACTCTCTTAATTGACTTTCTCATTGTATCGTCCTCCTATGATTTATGATTTTTCACGGTGTTCGCTCAAATGCATCAACAAATGTATCAAAGTTGCACACCTCATTTATATAAACATTGTATCGCTTATGTTATATTTTGTCAACTTTTTCTCGTTATTTTTTATATATTTGTACAATTTGCCACAGATAAATAACTTTTATCTGTGGCAAATTGCTTACGCATTATCCGAAATAACCCTGTGACTTCTCGCCGCTTTCCTTCGCCTGACCATAGGTCTTGTAATGCTCGATCACCTCTGCCATCTGCTCATCAGACAATACATTCGGTGTAGAGATTGCCATTGCACGCCACTCAACCTGCGCACACCACTCACATGTCATGGCTACCGCAAATGCCTTTTCCAGTGAATCACCATAGGCAACCATACCATGATTTGCCATGAGAAGTGCCTTGCTGTCTGTATGACGCAGGCATTCGCGCACGGCGTCGGCAAGCTCCGGTGTACCATAGGTGAAATATGGAACGGTCGGAACCGTTGCCACACCGGTATCAGCGATCGCATAGTGTGTTGCCTTCAGATCAACACCGGCACAGGCAAGTGTCGTGCAGTACATTGAATGCGCATGTACAACGGCGCGTGCCTCCGGCTTCTCCAGATAAAATGCTGCATGAAGTCCGTTCTCGCTGGAAGGCTTGCGCTTTCCGTCTACAATATTGCCCTGCAGATCCATAACTACCACATCCTCTGCCGTTGTCTGTGCATACGGGATACCGGATGGGCTGATTGCCATATATCCTGTCTCCGGATCATACATACTGATATTGCCTGCTGTTCCGATCGTCAGACCGGATGAAATAAGCTGATTACCATAATCTACGATTTTCTGTCTGATTTCTTCTAATAACATAATACCTCTGTCCTTTTCTAAATAATTTATCAGTCATACACTGCTTTTCTATTTTATCATAATGAAATTCTTTTCTCTACCCTCTTCAGGTTGAAATTATTGCGGTAATTTGTGAGATACTCCCTCTGTCAATACTTCACCTTCTTCACAGGACTCCATTTGCCATATATCTTTTTTCCGCTAATCTGTGTATACGCACGGACACGGATATAGTAAGTCTTTTTTTTCTGCAGTTTCTTTAATGTTGTATAAGACTGTGTCGAAACATTTTTATTTACGGTTTTTAATTTCTTTTTGAAATTTTTACTTTGTGCATACTGAAGCTGATATCCTTTTGCTGCCGTCAGCTCTGTCCAGCATACATACAGCTTGTTTCCGGAAAGCTTGCCTGTTTTGGGTTTCGTTAACTTCAGCTTGGCAGCTGCATCTGTTTTCCGTGATGGACTCGCAGATGATGTTGCTTTCGAGCTATTCGCCGGTGCTTTGGTTGGTTTCGGCGTCTGACTTGGTTTTGCCGTAGCTGTTGCAGACGGCGTATCCTTCCGGTTGCCGTTCGGATCTGCTGCCGGCGTCTGACTTGGTTTTGCTGTCCCCCACCAGTCCGGCACATCCCATGTATTGTCTTCTTCTGCCGGTAGAATAGTAAAGGCCGCTTTATTCCATCCGGTAAACACTCCTTTTCCCATGACAACAGCATAAGCGGTACCCTGTGTATAATTATCTTCATAGGAAACCGTATAATCCCTGTCCTGTGTCAGTTTCTCTCCCTTATAGTAAACTTCAACATCCGGTCTGTAGGAATGTGTATGGCTGCTGTCTTCTATCTCTGTATATGTATCCTGAGACAGCTTCATCGTTGTCGTAGATAACTGGATATATCCCGGTCCCTCAAAGCAGATATCATCGAGTCTGGCAGGATCCACATCGTAGAATACCGGAGAACTGTCATTGGTCATGAACCAGACGATATGTCCTTTTGAGGTCAGGATCGGTTTGCAGTCGGTCTGGCGGGCACATATTCTGTATATTTTTCCATCGAGTGTGCCATCATTTTTAATCTTGGCGATCCTCGTAAGGATGTTATAATCTCCGTCCTCCTGATCCTGGTATCCCTCTTCCCACAGAACATACATGCCGTCACCTGTAACAACGGTATGTGGAGTGTAGACAATGATCTTATCAGCATCTGTATAATTGGTAAGCCATATTGTTTTCGTGTCGAAGGTATCTTTGTCGGTCACGTCAACAAAAACATTTCTCCACTTAACCATATTTAACATCAGATCGGTCGTATCCGGATCGATCGAATTTCCGGCAGTGATCAATGTATTGCCGACCAGATCAAAACTGCCGATTGAAACGCCTGTATAAACCTGCCCAGTGCCACAAATAGGAAAGATCTCCCTTCGATCCTCTATATGATACATGTCAATGCCTTCATAATATTTCTTCTGTTTGGAAAGAGTGACCGCCCGTGGGTAGGAATCTCCCTGATCCAGCCGGTAGATGTAATTATCGTCCGCCTGGATAAACTGATTCCAGGAATGACTGACATATCCTGTCTTTTCATTGCTCACGGCAGACATATCAGCTACCTTTGTCATGGTTGCCTCATCAATCTCAAGTGTCATATTCGCCTGGTGGTGTGGGCTCTCCAAAAGTGTACCTTCATCATACATGGTATGAGCTGCATGAATATACAGAATGCCGTCACTTTCCAGCATACTTACACTGCCGGATGTGAAAGCAGAATATGTGTTTATCGCGGAAATACTGCAGCGTCCGAGAATATTCCAATCGTCATCATACTTTACAACCCGCACGACTTCTTTTTCATCGGACTGTTTGGAGTTCACCTGCTTATATACAATGTAACGGGCATCCTTTCCCTTAAAATATCCTCTGGCTGTCCAAATACCTTTGGTGAGCTGTCTGGAGGATACGAAGTTAAAATCAGCATCGTAGATTTCCAGAAATACGCCTTCATCATCAAAGAAAGAGATGCGAAGAAACGTTCCGTCTTCATTTTCCTCAAGAAAGTCATTACTTGGCTGTGCGTGCCATCCCTGTCCCCATGCCTCTTTGCTGTAGTCGTTGCTCGACATGGTCTGGGATTTCTTTCCGCCTGTCGAACGATGGATATACGAGTCATCCGGCTTCCTTCCGTAATCGACCGTCGTATCCACATCCGTTTGTGTCGTCGTATCCGCAGCGGTGCAGACAGACGGATAGCCAGTCACAACCACAGCGAGAACCAATAATGTGCTTAATAATTTTTTGATTTTTCTCATTCTATTCCTCCATTTCCTCATCGTAAGGGAGAACCAGCCTTTTGCCCCCCTCCGTGATCTCATAATATTTATCTTCGTCCGTATCAACCATCAAAATCGGAATGCAACTGCTCTCAAAAACAGTTCCATCAATATAATAATGACTTTCTCCGTCATAATAGATACCGTGAAAGCCCGGATCTCCGGCGATTTCTGCCGTCCCGACATGACCAGCCACAACCTTCATGTCTATGCCCTCGATCCTGCCGGTTGACGCGGGATATTTCCAGACAAGTATGTCGTCACTCGTTCCCCACTCCCAGAGATCTCCCGCTTCCTCATCAATGCCGGCGTGAACAAAGATTGTATTTCCTTCTGTATAATATCTCGGAAGATTCTCTATCCAATAAATGTATTTCTCGTCGCCCTCATCGTCCTCTTCCTCCAGAGTTCTTGTCATCTGGTTGATCGTTGCGATTCCGGACAGCACATGCTCCTCATGATTTCCCATCAGAGCAATTACCTTCTCCGTTCCATACTGATCCTGCAGTCTCATGATCTTATCCAGAACTCCATAGCTGTCCGCTCCGCCATGAATATAATCGCCAAGCAGACACAGCTTTGTGTCCGGTTCCTTCAGATAATCTTCGACCAACGACAAAGCCTCTTCAAATTCCGGCAGACATCCGTGAATGTCGCTCATACAATATATTTTCATATCTTCCTCTTTTCTGTCAGATTCAAAAGCTCGTACCTCTTGTTCTATCCCCCTGCTGTTACCGGGATAATCATTTTCCTGCTGTGACAAAACCAGAGGCAATACACCACCGACCCATTATCTCCCAAAAGCACCTCACCACATTTATATTATAACTTACTCATTTCTTATATACAATCAGTTTTCACACCGGCTAGCCAATGTATTTTATCAAATACATTTTTTACTTAGCATTCTTTTCTTACTTTTCGTGAAGTGAAGGAATCTTCCTATTACTTTTTTGCTAAGACTTCCCATACCTCAATTGATGTGTGCCCATAATATTTCTTAAATTTGCGAACCATACTATTGCCATATATAAAATAATATGGTAACCTGTTTCAGCAATAATCGGAGAGTAGAAACAAGAAAAGAGGTAAATGATTATGAAGAAGAAATTAATCACAATTGTACTTGGTGTAATGCTTTGTATGAGCATATTAGGAGGCTGTGGACAGAAAGAGACAAAGCAAAATAATACTGCAACCAGTAACAGCGGGGATCAAAATAAGGAAACAACCGAAGAAAAAGAATTGGTTGGAACCATTGATGAGATAAAAGATTTTATGTTTATCATTACAGACGACGATGACACACCATATAGTTTTACTTTCGACAAAAAACCGAAGGGATTGGAAAATATCAGTAACGGAGATACTGTAACCGTAAAATATACAGGTACAATTTCAGAGGTAGATCCGTTCGATGGCGAGGTGATATCTGTTGAAAAGACAAAATAATACCACTTTATCCGCTAAAATATGTGCTGTCATTTTGCTTTCATCTATGGTGCTGAGTGCCTGTGCGGATACTCAGATGACGCAGGAACAGAAAATACCTGCGGATACTCAGACAGCGCAGGAGCAAAAGATACCTGCTGCAACTTATGTGGGAGGGGATAATACTTCTGCCGAGGTCTGCAAAGCGTTAAAGGATGCGGGAGCTTCGCATGTAGATGTATTTCAGGACTGGGTGACTGATTTTGCAGATTCCGCCGGAAAAAATGCAAAATTGGAAGACAATTGGTCAGATCCCCGGAAACTGAAAGCAGATACAGGTAAATGTATGGATGGTTGGGAACAAAATCATGACTATTCGGATACCGACTGCAGAATGACCGCATTTCTTCTGTTAGACGGGATGCTGACGGCTGAATCAACAGAAAAAAAGTATAAGGGTACTTATTTAATGTTTGATACAGATGCGATAGATAATGTAGACAGATACGAAATCATAAAAAAGAAAAAGGATATGTTTACTACCCTCTATGGCGAAAAAAAAGTAACAGACAACAAACATCCTGAAACTACATTTTCTAACAATTGGAAGGATCACGGATTTCATATAGACAGCGACAGAATATCTCTTCTCAGCATTGTAATATCCGATCCTGATTCTGATGTCGTTTTTGTAGGTCATACAGGAATACTGATAAAGTATAGCGACTACTATTTATTTGTAGAAAAAATTGCCTTTGAACAGCCATATCAGGCAACAAAAGTTCGTACGATAGATGAATTGCTTCATATTTTATCATTGCGACCGGAATATTTCGGAGACGAGGAGGAAGCCGGACCATTTGTTTATGCTAACGGTAAATATCTCCAAACATTAAAGAAAAGTAATTAACAGCTTATAAAAAAGGATAGGGAATCAACGATAACTATGAAAAAATAATTCTTTCCCTGAATACAGGAATGGATACTTCCTATGATGGCATTAAATCCGTCAACTTGATCGACTGGTTGATTTCAGAATAAAAGTCCAAGAAAAGCATCTCCTCTGAGGTGCTTTTCCTGGCTTAAGCCGTACCTCTCTTAATCTATTTGTACAATAGTTTATATAACCGAGTGATTGGCTAGAAAAAATGAGGTCAGTCTGATAAGGATTTTTGAGGACACCCTGAAACTATGCGCTTACGATTCTTTACACTAACCTCTCTATATTTCGCACTTGCACCATTCCTTGACATTATAGTAATGTTCAAAAAAAGCTCTCTGTGCAATGCACAGGAGCTTTTTATATGTAGACCTCTATTTATTTGTGCTGTCTGCATCAATTACAGACTGAATCTGCTTCATAAGGGCATCATAGTTGTCCTTGTTATCAATTCCGCCGAGCATTGGTTCGCCTACAATATTGCCATTTCTGTCAACAAGTATAGTTGTTGGAAAGGCCATGATTTCTGAGGCATATTTACCGGCAGCACTAGAGGAGTCAATTGACAGAT
>NZ_DBLXSO010000019.1:0-53266 GCF_057878315.1 Jutongia sp.
CCCTGATTCACTACAAAATCAACCTCTAACTGCTTATGAACCCTCTTTCCTTCACCATTCTTTGCAAATACATCCACAATACCGACATCCACATTGTAACCACGCACAAGCAGCTCATTATAAACTATGTTCTCCATAATATGAGTAGGCTCCTGCTGTCTAAAGTTCAGTCTGGCATTTCTAAGTCCTATATCCGAAAAATAGTATTTCAGGTTTGCTCCCACATATTTTCTGCCCTTAATATCATACCTGTTTGCTTTGGAAATCAAAAATGCTTCTGCCAGATAATCAATATGATTGGATATGGTTTTATTGCTGTAATTGATGCCTCTCTCACTTTTGAAAGTATTTGATATTTTTGTCGGATTGGTAGGTGCTCCAATGGCAGAAGCAAGAATATCCACCAAAGTGCCGATTTCATCAACATTTTGAATCCTATTTCGCTCTACCACATCCTTGATATAAACATTGATAAAAATATTTTTAAGATATTCAGCCTTCTGGCGTTCCACAGAAAATTGTGCCACTTGTGGTAAACCACCGTATATCATATATTCTTCCCAAGCATCATCATAATCTCCATCGAAAGCTGCATAGAACTCTGCAAAGGACAACGGATAAATTCTGATTTCATCTCCTCTACCTCTAAATTCCGTTACAATATCGCTGGATAAAAATTTAGAATTACTGCCGGTTACATACACATCAATGTTGCTGATACGAAGCAAACTATTCAGCACTTCCTCAAATCGTGGCATCAACTGTACTTCATCCAAGAGTAGATAATACTTCCGGTCATCTTTCATTGCATTTTTAATATGCTGATAACACTTCTTGGGATCTCTCAGCTCCTCATTTTCAATGCCATCTAAAGCAATTTCAATGATGTGGTCATTATCTACACCACTTTCCAATAAATATTTCTTAAACAACACAAATAACAGGAATGATTTGCCGCATCTCCTGATTCCCGTGATAATCTTAATCATTCCGTTATCTTTTCTTATCTTCAACTGTTCAAGGTATGAATCTCTCTTAATCTCCATAGCACCGCTCCTTGTTTTTGTGCATTGCACGAATTTTGGTAATGTAATTTTACTACTAAATTATTTTTACTTCAATAGTCATTACTATTTTTTGTGTATTTGCACTTCTTTATCCTATCTTTGACCGTTTTTTGTTTCGCAGTGATATGTGCTATATTTTTTTATTCAATGAATTTTTTCTGTCTATTGCGCAATAAAAAATAACGTAATAATTTTAATCAGCAACCGAATAAGTATGTCCATTACATACAACTTTATCTACTTTCGAGCAATCAATAAATTTTTTGAAAAACTGATTATAAACATACGAGGATTTTTTATCACCGTCCTCGTTGCTTGAACTCAATGAAACATAATTGTCATCATTAATAATTTCTATTTCGCTTCCATCCTTCATAACAAGCTTCATGTCTTTAATTGTATATGGTTTTTCTGCTTCAACCAGAAATCCCAAAGCAGAAATATACATGGTTCTGGTCTTCCCTATTTGAATTTTCTCAGCTTTTCCTACGGTATCTAATGAAAAATAATACTCCTTGCCATGCTGTCCATTTTCGGATAACTGTGCGAAATCTGTCAGACAAACGCTGTTGCTTAAATCTCCATTGATATAATCTTTTGCTTCAAATTGATACAAAATATATAAGTCGTCTCCATCGCGTTTCGCATATACAGTTCTGCCATGTGATCCCATCACGGCAATGCTAAATCGTTTGCCAAAGGTATTACCGCCTAATTGATTCGATGACGAAATATTCGCATCCACGGCTCCCTCCGAATTTATCACCTTAAAGAGCAGCAGTCCTAATTTTGTATTTTCATCATATACTCCATCTGCTAAAGAAATTGTATAGGAATCAATTTGAAAAGAAGAATTACTCTTTATTTTCAGATCGGTTAAAAGCGGTTCTTCCAGTTGAAACATAGAATCTACAGTGTTTTTCCCAGTACAGCCTGCAAGCAGCACGATCACCAGAATCGCTGTCACCCAAAAGGAACAGTTACGAATCACTCTGTTTGCTTTTTCGCTCTTTGCACTTAAAATATTTGTCATACAGACCTCCTCTTTTTGTTTTCAGCACTTCCAATTAAATGAAACAAAAACCCTATTAGCATACCCGTTGCGGAAATTATTGTTCCGCCTGCAATCATTCCCCAATCCGGTGCATTCAGCTTGTTAAAAGCAATATTATTTGCCATTTTGAATGTACCGTATTCAACAAGCATATACATTATACCAAAAAAGACAGTAAAGGCCCATTTTTTTATTCCCCAAAAGTCATTAATCCCGATAATAACAGAAACAAAAAATGTTGTTACAGGAAGAATAACCCAAAGGTATAATAAACTATACCCCATCGCACTACTATCGTCTTTAAAAAACCAGAACGCGATCATTGCAATCGCCCAAATCAGCAGATAAGACAAGATGGTAATCATTTTATTTCTTTTAATGTTGCTTTTTACGACATTTGTACTTTCTTCAAGATAATCATCCCACATGCTACTTCACCTCCTTTTCGTTTTAATATACCATATCTCAAATTAATTTTAAAGCCAGTTATCTATATCCAAAAGCCACAGCATCAAAAATAACGCTGTGGCTCCGAATCAAACATTCATTTTAATATTACTGATTGGATCATTTTATACATTTCAAAGAAATCCCCTTTTGTGGTAACCATTTGCGATACGCCTTCAATTTCTTTAACGGGACTTTCGTGGTGGCATTTTTATGAATACCATAAAATGCTTTTGTCCCCACTTTTTTCCCATTTAATAAAGTACTTTTTATTGTTATTTTTTTCAATTGTTTACAATTATAAAAAGCCTTTTTCCCAATTCGGGTAATATTTTTTCCAATTACCACAGACTTCAACTTTTTGCAATTACAAAATGCTTTGTCGGAAATTTCAGTCACCTTATATGATGTTCCATTCAATGTTATCCGATCTGGTATGCTTGTACTTATCATACTTTTCTTTTTTCCTACAGATTCAAACGATACACTTTTCCTTACATTCAACACTTTATAACTATATCCTGTTGTGCGATCATATAATATCGTTCCTGCGTCTGGCATTTGGTATGCCTTTTCCACCTTTGGATTCTGAGATGGATACACTATTGTCCCCTGATGTTCCAAAGGGTTCTCCGTTGGACATAAGGTTGTCTCTGGACTCTTAACTGGTTTTTCTGTCGGATGCATCGTTGTCTCCGGACTCTTCTCTGGATTCTCTGTCGGACGCACCGTTGTCTCTGCGCTCTGCACAGGTAGTATTGTTGATATTGGACTAATAGTCGGTGTTATCCCTCCTCCTGTTGGAATCGCTGATGCCGGAGATTCGCTCTGCAACGGTGAAGCGGTCTCAGGAATTTCTGTCTCCTGCTTATTCCAGTCATCATCAAGTAACAAAATCTGATTTCCTACAATATACGGATCTTTTCCCCACGGATAACCCTTAACAACATCTATCAACTCCATTTTAGAAATGTCCCAAAGTATATACATACTCTCATCATCTTTTGTATAACATAATTGTCGAATCCCCCCATCTAAACACATAGGATCACTCGGTCTGACATTTCCAACAATAAGATTCAAATCAGAATCATACACATTAAACAATCTATACTTTGTTCCTATATCAATAACCAGATATTCATTCACAACCATAAAATAGGATGGCAATTTTTCCAATAAAACTTCCCCTTTGAGGTTCTCGATCCTGCATTTGCTGTCTTTCGAAGCGATCCAGCAATACTCCTTATCATTCATTTGAAAATAATAACATTCGGAAATATTTTGATATTTTTCCGGCAATTGCTCAATCCATTCACCTGTATTATCAACTTTATCAATCACATAATACAAATCTGACATTTCACTATTAGAAAAGGTAATAAAAATGTACTTACTTATTTCCATCAAATCTTTTATCTGATATGTTTCGTCCGTGAAAGCTTTATAAATATTATCTTTATAATATACCTTCCATTGCTTTCCTTCATTTACCGTCCATGATGCAGACACATTACCTTTTGTATAAAGAGATACCTTTCTATTATATTTATCACTTAACCCCACGTCCGCATAATCACAACAAGAGATATTGGTTCCAGACAATATATAGCATTTTTTTAGCTCATCATCAAATATATATTTTTCCTCTGCATTATAAGCAACAGGAACAATTGTAGATCGCTTTATAATATCCCAATCAATATTAATTCTGTCGTATACATATTCTTGCTGAATATTATTATATCTATCCTTTCCTGTTTGTTTTTTCTTGTGATAATATAATGTTTTCTCCCCATTTTTCACAAAAGAGCTATAACTATCATCAAATGTTAATTTATTAGTTACATCATGTACTTTACCTGAATACTGCAGCAAACCACTTGATACTCCTGCAACCATATTGCTCCATTTTTCCATATTCTCTGTTGGATCATCCTTTAAATAGATACTCCCCTGTTTCAAAGTAACACTAGAAGAATCCTTTACCAACAGTTCCTTTGTGTCTTCATTATAATATCCAATATAAGATCTTTCTCCCGTAACTATAGGTTGAGCTGGTTTCCCATACACTGGAAGACCACCTTCTACATAACGACCATTTTCATCATATTGATATTGATATGTCACTTTATCTGTTTCTCCGTTCTTTTCCACCTCGGCCGTAAACGAAATTATATAGTCTTGAATCATTCCATAATCATCATTAAGATTCTTTTCAACAATTATCTCCGGTTCCTTGTCCCATGCAATAAATTTATATCCATACTGCGTACAACGGTCATTCAATTTTTGAACCAATTTTTCTTTTTCCTGATCAATCCATATACTGCAATTTTTTTCGTATATCTTCTGTACGATTTTCTCCCTCCGTTTTTGCAGTAATGATGCCGCCTCCTCTTTAGATAACCCCTTTGTTTGTGTCAAGTTTCCTTCTTTGTCATAAAACAATAACTCACAATTAGATGTATTATTCTTTAACTTGCAGATACAATTTGTATCATAGATTTCATCACTAAATAAATATTCATTTGAAGAAGCAGTGGAAATATTTTCACTGCTAAACCACCGTTCCCCATCTACATATACCTGTGTATCTGAAATTTCTTTATTATCTGCCAATAATATTTCTTTCGGATCTATTGTCTGTATTTTATAACTGTATTCCGGCTGATACTGAGTCACTGCTTTTCCATTTATCTTTTCTGTCGGCCATAATATACTATTATACAACATACTGCTCAATTTTTGTAATTCATTATTACCTAAGTGTACCGCATCCCATCCATCTTCCAATACAGTCTTTCCTGTAGAATCCTTCACACCAAACTTTTCATTTCCATCCGAATCATGATTCATATAAATATAACGAAAATCTTTCTGACTGCTATATAATGAACAAATCGCAGTGACATCATCATATTGCGGCTTTACAATAATATTTCCCTCCAAATCGCTAAAACCATACTTCACTCCTTCTTCAGTAAGACTTCCAACCTTGCATATACTATTTTCATGGTCCCATTGATCTGTATTTATATTGTTAATATATGTAAACTGTGGTTTCATCACTTCATTACCTTCATCATCAATTAAGCCATAATACCATACCCCCTGAACAGCCTTGGCAACCATGTATAAATAGTGATTTTTGTATATCACCTCGTCCATAGGATAACAATTGTTTTCCTTTAAAATAGAGATCGCATTATAATCTGTATTTTTTTCATTCAAATTTTCATCAATCAATACCAGCTTTTCATCCCTTTTTGCCACAAAAAAACCTTTCTGGCTTTTATAACGCTATAACCAGATCATTGTTCCCATTGCATTTCGTAGCATGTTTCCTCTTGCATATTCGATGCTATCTATATCTAAGGTTTTTATATAATTGTATTGTCCATCCATGGCTATAATCTTGCCATTTTTCTTACCAAATATCAGATGATTTCCATCACTTTTTTTATGACTTCCAAGCAATTCATCCACAGGCAGTCTAGGATTATATTGAACATTCCACCCCTTCTCTTTAGAATAATTTGATCCTATTGCTTTACTGTCATTGTTTTGTGCCACTGCTGTAGTATTTACTGATGCGAACACCAAAACAACACTCAATGCGAAACTTCCTATTCTTTTCATAATGCATCTTCCCATTATACTTTCCTCCTTTGCACTTTGAAACATTTATATTTTATCATTTATAGTTATAATACCATGTGTATACATTGCACGTCAATATATCTTTTATATTTACACCTATTATTATAAGTGTAAATATAAAGTATACATATTGCGCGTCTATTTATTTAATATAATATAGAGGTGATTAAATGCAATTTAAAATAAAAAAGACTGAGTATGTAAATAAAACATTCCGCATAACCAAGGATTTAAATGAACGTCTATCACGGATAGCGCAAAAAGAAAATATCTCTATGAATGAACTTGTAGTTCAATGTTGTGAATTTGCTTTATCCAACTTGAATGATAATAAAGAAAATATATGACAGATTATAATCTCGTATATAATTATACATTATATTCTAAGTCAATAATATATAATTTATTAAAGACAATACTATAATCAAAAATGAGGTGCCCCAAAAGTTAATCTTTTTGACGCACCTCATTTTGCCTTACAAAACCATAATTTACCCTTTTCCAGAAAACGCCTTCCTGCTATACAGATAATAGATTACAAACAGCACGCCTCCCGTAAATATCCAGGAAGCCACATACACATTCATCAACATTTCAAAGGTCGGAACCATCTTAAAAATCGTTACCAGCCAGATCATTCGAAAGACTACCGTTCCGAGAATCGTCACCACAGACGGCTCCAGAGATCTGCCCATGCCTCTCATAGCGGCGCTTTCCACCTCATAGGTTGCTGTGAGTCCCTCCAGAGCGCAAACACGCTCCATTCGGATAATGCCGTAAGCGGCAACTGCCTGGCTTGTGGTATAAATACTGACGAAAAATCCCTTCCACACAATAAATACAACGCTCAATATCTCGGTAAAACCGATTCCAAACAGCATACACAGCCAGAAGATCCTGCGGCACCGTTTAAAATTGCCGGCACCATAATTCTGACTGGTAAAGGTTACTGCCGCCTGCGCAAATGCATTGGCAATATCATATGTAAAGTATTCAAAGTTTAATGCCAGAGAGGAACCGGCAATCGCATCCTCCCCGAAGGAATTGATGCCACTCTGGATAAACACATTCGAAATAGAAAAGATCGCTCCCTGAATCCCCGCTGGGATTCCAATGATCAGTATCTTTTTCAGATCGGTCCATTTGATCCTCATATCATGAAAACGAAATTGAAACTCATCCCGTCTGTGATGAAGACAATGGATCACGAGAGATGCACTCAATATATTGGAGATCACCGTAGCGATCGCCACGCCGGATACCCCCAGCCGGAAGCTGATCACAAGAACCAGATTTAAAATCACATTCACAATACCGGACGCCAGAAGATAATACATTGGGCGTCTGGTATCCCCGAAACTTCGAAGTGTCGCAGAACCAAAATTGTAGATCAACATAAAGGGAATACTCAAAAAATAGATCCGGATATACAATAAAGCCTCTGCCATAACACTTTCCGGCGTGCCGGAGGCTTCCAAAACGAGCCGTGCCGTCAACATGCCAAGGAGCATCAGAAATACTCCCAAAGCTGCTCCAAAGGTTAAGACCGTATGAAGCATTCCCGGAATCCGTTCCCGTTTCTTCTGACCGATCAGGCTGGCTAACACGGCATTGGGTCCCACCGAAAGTCCCACGATCAGATTGACAAAGATACCTACCAGTGCCACACAGCTTCCCACCGCCGCCAGTGCCTGATCTCCTGCAAATCGTCCAACTACGGCAACATCTGCGGAATTAAAAAGCTGCTGTAAAATACTGCTAAACGCTAACGGAAGGGAAAACAGAATTAATTTTCCTGCAATCCCTCCGTTTAACATATCCATCTCTTTCTCTGTTGTTTTCATGATGTTTTGCCTCCACATTCCCTAACACTGTATCACAATTTATATCAAATAGAAAGTGTGGATATCATCAAAAATTGTATATTAGACCCATACCAATTTCTTTTTCAGATACTGTGGCACTACAGCTCCCGGATCACATCCTCCCGTACCGGATCCATATGCTCATCAATAAGACCAAAGTCCATCTCCTTGTAACTCCATGCTGCTCTTCCAATACCATATTTTTCAAATACAGCATGAATGCTTTGATACCATTTCAATGTATCCTCCGGAGATGCCAGATTGATCACGCCATATTCTCCGCAATACAACGGCACATTTCTCTCCTCTGCCACAGAGACCGCCTCCGCAAACAGCTTTTCAAAAAATTCGCTGTCCAGAGCATGGGCAATGTCCTTTGCCGGCTCCAGCATTATCATATTATTCGGAAGATATTCCTTCGTTCTGTCCCAAAATACGGACATGTCATGATCAAAGGACATCCTGTAATCTGAAGGCATTGTATCTATCCACCCTGCTCCCTGATGCGTAAAGATCAACGGTTCATAGCAGTGAAAATTATAGACAATGTTCTCATCGGCAGGCATTGCCAGATCCTTCACAGCGGCAACACTGTTATTCCAATAACCGCCCACAAGGATCTTTACCGTCGGTGTAATCTTGCGGATACGGCGGATGCATTCCTGTGAAATGCGATTCCACGCATCCATGGTCTTTTCGTCCGTCACTTCATTAAGAAGCTCAAAGGCAACCTGATCTCCATATCCGGCAAATTTCCGGGCAATTTCCTCCCACAGTGTATAGAAATATTCCTGATAGCTCTCCTCCGCAAAAAATCCATGCTCCTGCTCGCCCTTATCAAAGGAATAACCTGCAGTTTTATGAAGATCCAGAATGACATTCAACCCATATTTGCGACACCACTCTACAGCACGCTTTACATAGTCAAAACCGTCCTTCTTAAATGTTCCGTTTTCCTCCCGCAGGACATTGTAATCCATTGGCAGACGAAGATGATCCAGCCCCCATGTACTGAGACGCTTGATATCTTCCTCCTCAATAAAATGTTCCAGCCGTTCTTTGCTGTAATCACACTGTGACAGCCAGCCACCAAGATTGACACCCTTTTCATATCCGATCCATTTTCTCATCGTGATCACCTTTCCTTTCTTTTTCCTGCATTTATATAAGCGTAATCTGTTTTCTTTTTTACAACTTCATCATAGTATTATTTTGTTAGATATGATACTATGAAACAGATAAATATATCATAATACCGATATAATATGATATCAGGGTCAAAAGCAGATAGTAATATATGTTTACATCCAAATTACTATCTGCCGGCTTAACCATGGCATTATAAAATTACTTTCCACAGAAAGGAGCTTTCATACCCATGAACGTCAAAAAGGAACTCCGGAATCTCCTCGCCAAGCAGCAGGAGGAAGAATATTTTCATATCTCCCTGGAGGAGGAATTTGCCTTCTACCGGGATATTGCCTCCGGCAATCCGGACATTTTGCAGGGAGATATCGCCAATCAGAACTGGGAACATATGGGAACATTATCTGCAAATCCTCTGCAGAATATGAAGTATCATCAAGTCATTCTGATCGCTATGATCACCCGTTTCTGCATTGAAGGGGGACTGGAACCGGAGCAGTCCTTTACCCTCAGTGACCTCTTGATCCGCAAGGTGGATCAGTGTACCAGTCAGGAGGAGCTCGCCGGGATCAAGGTGAAGGCTGTCACTGCTTTTACCAACGCCATGCATGAGCTTCGTCAAGGGAAAGCCCTTTCCTATCATGTCCGGCATGGCATTGATTACATTGTCAAACATATGTCCTACCCTCTTTCCAGCCGGGAAGTTGCAGCAGCACTGGGACTTCACCCGGAATATTTATCGAAGCTTTTCAAAAAAGAAACAGGATATACCCTGCAACAGTATATCCTGCATAAAAAATGTGAAACCTCCTGCTATATGTTGAAAAACAGCACCATTAGCTGTACCGATATCAGTTCCTTTCTGGGCTTTGCCTCCTGCAGCCATTATATCCGCTGCTTCCACCGGGAATATGGTGTCACACCGGGACAGTACCGGCGAAACGAAGATCTCACTGACTATTCCAGGCACTAGAATTTCCACTGTTTTTCCGGCATCCTGTACTTCAGGCACTCTGTAATAAAGAGGAAAAACCGGCGTTTTGCCCTTGCTTCCCACCACATTACGAGCATTTTCCGATACATTATTCGGTCACCGCATAATCACTGTCATACATCCGGCGAAGATTCTCCTTACTGTTGTACTGCTCACCGATACAAAACTCCTTGGACCAGGTCATGTAATATGCCCATGGTGTATGTGACTGCGCAAGGCAGTCCACATCCGGCATATAACCGACCTCCGCAAGTGCCGCAACCTTATCGCTGCTTGTCGCTTTGATCAGTTTCCCGTATGCGTCTGCATAGTCTGTCGGCTTATATTCCGGCAGGTAAATGTCCACCGAAACCACATCGACATACGCATCCCCCGGATATCCCTCCGGCAGACGGCAGTTCCATACCCACAACAGATTATCGAGATGCCACTCATTGACATAATAATCATACATCAGAAGATATAATTCTCTGGCAACCTCCGGTCCCTTTGACCCCCACCAGAACCATGTCCCGTCCGACTCATGAAACGGTCTCCATAAAATTGGGATGCCCGCATCGCAAAACTCCTTCAGATATCCGGCAATCACTGCCATATCATGATAAAACGCTTTCCGCTCCGGAGAGCCTTCCTCAAGTACCTTCTCCGGATCAAAATCCGTATGCTCCGCATAAAAACTCTTGTCTCTTCCGCCAAGCGGCGAGAACCAGTGAAAAGAAAATGTCAGAATCCCATCGGATTCCTTCGCCCACTTCATTGCCGTCTTTAATGTGTCCCTGTTTTCGTACACCTCGGTAAGACATGCCTCCCCGGCATCCTTTTCATTGATATTCGGCGAATATGCCAGCAGCTCAAAGCCGCGAAGCTTCGGTGTCTTTCCGGTCACCTCTTTGATATAAGAAATCTCCTCCATCGGATTCGTCTGCGTATGCTGTCCTGTAATGATTCCATGTCCTGCTGTTTTCTCCAGATAGTGAAGAAGCTCTGCCGCTTCCTTCGACGCATTCTTATTTACCGGTTTCTGCATATCACTACATCCCCTTTTCCATACAGACCACACCCGTAAGTCTGCATTTATGGCATCAACACATTATTTCCTGTTACATTCTGTCCGTATTTTCGGACACGTTATCCTTCAAAATAAACTTGTGGATCACCTTCGCCACACCATCCTCGTCATTGGATGCCGTCACATAATCGGCAGCTTCCTTGACAACCGGCTGTGCATTCTCCATCGCAACACCAAGTCCTGCATATTTGATCATCGACAGGTCATTAAAGCCATCCCCACAGGCAATCATATCCTCCCTCTTGTGCCCTGTCATCTGACAGAAACGCTCCAGTGATGCTGCCTTGTCAATTCCCTTCGGCGTGATCTCCAAAAAAAACGGCTCACTGCGGCTGATGCAGAGCTTGTCCCCAAACTTTTCCTCATAAATCTTCTCGGCCTCTGCCGCCACGGATGGCTCCGCTGTTCCCAGACATTTATTCAGCGGGAAGTCCACATAATCCTCCACACGCTCCATCTGTTTTACCGGAAGATGATTGATATTTTTCTCCACATCGATATATTCATCATAATGCATGCCGGTGATAATATTATTGTCCTCATCATAGGAAAGAAGTCCGATATCCAGCTTTCTTGCAAGCCGGAACAGATCCGGCACAAGCTCCGGCGGAAGTGTCTTCTGATAGATCACCTCATCCGTACTGCAGTCCGTGATCTTTCCCCCGTTAAACGAAAGAATATATCCTCCGTTTTCCTTGAGCTTTAATTCCTCTGCCAAAGGCTCAATGCCGGCAGTCGGGCGCCCGGACGCCAACACAACCGTGTGTCCCTGTTCCTGTATTTCCATCAGTGCTTTTTTCGTCTCCGGTGTTATTTTCTTTTCTGAATTTGTCAGTGTACCATCCAGATCAAGTACCAATACTTTTTTGTCCATTTTACCAATTCCTTTTTGTGATTTCAAATTCTTTACGCAAACTGGCTGTTGTACAGATTTGCATAGAAGCCGTTCTGTGCCAGCAGACTTTCATGGTTGCCCTGTTCTATAATATTACCGTCTTTCATGACAAGAATGATATCGGCATTTTTAATCGTCGATAAACGATGCGCCACAATAAAACTTGTTCTACCCTTCATCAGCTTCTCAAAGGCTCTCTGAATACGGATCTCCGTACGGGTATCGATAGATGAGGTCGCCTCATCCAAAATCAGCATTGGCGGCTGGCACAGCATTACTCTTGTGATACACAAAAGCTGCTTCTGTCCCTGGGATAGGTTATCACCATCCTCACGCACCACCGTGTCATAGCCCTGTGGCAGACGCTTGATAAAGCTGTGTGCATGCGTTGCCTTTGCAGCCGCAATGATCTCTTCCTCTGTTGCGTCCGGTTTTCCCATGATAATGTTGTCACGGATCGTTCCATCCTTCAACCATGTCTCCTGCAGCACCATTCCGATGCTGCTTCGCAGACTGGCTCTCGTCATGTTACGGATATCTGTTCCATCTACGGCGATCACGCCCTTATTGACATCATAGAAGCGCATCAGAAGATTGATCACCGTCGTCTTTCCACAGCCGGTCGGTCCAACAATCGCAACACGCTGTCCCGGTTTTACGGAAAGATTGAAATCCCGGATCAGCTTCTGCTCCGGCACATAGGAGAAGGATACATTTTTCAGTTCTACCGCTCCCTTTACCTGCGTAAGCTCGATCGCATCCGGGCTGTCCGGTTCCTGCGGCTCTGCCTCCATCAGTTCAAATACTCTGGCGGCACAGGCGATCGCATTCTGCAGCTCTGTGATGACGCCGGAAATCTCGTTAAACGGCTTTGTGTACTGGTTGGCATAGCTTAAGAAGCTGCTCAGGCGTCCAACGGACAGCATACCGTGAATTGCGAAGAACGCGCCTACAATACCGACTCCGGCATATACCAGATTGTTGACAAAACGGGTTGCCGGATTTGTAATTGAGGAGAAGAAAGTGGCTTTGAGCGAATACTTCTCCAGTCTGCCGTTGATCTCATCAAACTGCTCCAACGAACGCTTTTCATGACCATATGCCTGCACAACTCTCTGATTACCGATCATCTCATCGATCAGCGCGGTCTGCTCACCTCTCGCCTTGGACTGGAGCTGGAACATGCTGTAGGATTTCTTTGCAATAAAGCCCGCCACAAAAAAGGACAACGGCGTAACAAGAATAACGACAAGTGTAATCCATCCATTGATCCAGAGCATGAAGCCGAGAGTTCCGATGATCGTCATAACACCGGTAAATGCCTGCGTAAACCCCATCAGCAGACCATCTGCAAACTGATCGGCATCTGCGATCACACGGCTGACAATATCACCTGCTGCATGACCATCCAGATATTTTAACGGTACGATCTGAATCCGGTCCATGGCATCCTTTCGGATATCCTGCACCACATGATAGGTGATGTAGTTGTTACAGATATTCATGATCCACTGCGCGACTCCTGTGATCACAAGAACGATCAGCATCGTCCTCACGATCGGTTTTAAACCGACAAAATCTACCTTTCCCTTCTTCACCATCAGATCCACGGCATTACCGGTCAGGATCGGCAGATACAAGGTAGTTACTACGGTCACTGCCGCAAATATCAGAGACAGTACCACAAGCATTCTGTACTTTTTAATATATTTCATTACCTTAACGAGCGTTTTCTTCTGGTCATCTCTGCTCAGTTCATTTTTCCCTGCCATATATTATCGCTCCTTTCCCTGCGAAGGTGTTGCCTCCTCCGGTTTCTTAAACTGGGAATCATAGATTTCCTTATATACACTGCAGTTTTTTAACAATTCCTCATGTGTTCCCATACCAACAAGCTTTCCATCGTCTAACACCAGAATCTTGTCCGCCTGCTGGATTGAAGAGGTTCTCTGCGAAACAATAAAGATCGTTGAAGTACTTTTCAGACCTGCCAGTGCTTTTCGAAGCTTGGCATCGGTCGCAAAATCCAGTGCCGATGCACTGTCATCAAGGATCAGAACTGAAGGCTTGCGCACCAGAGCTCTCGCAATGGTAAATCGCTGTCTTTGTCCTCCGGAAAGGTTGCGTCCTCCCTGTTCGATCTCATAGTCAAGCCCCTCCGGCTTTCCGGCAACGACCTCTGCCGCCTGTGCAAGCTCAAGTGCTTCGTTGATCTGTTCATCGGTCGCCTCCGGTGCTCCCCAGCGGATATTCTCGCGGATCGTTCCATGGAACAGAACCGCCTTCTGCATAACAATACCGATGTGCTGTCTTAAATCATCCATCTGGTAGGATTTTACATCCTGTCCGTTAATTCGTACACTTCCCTCTGTCGCATCATAAAATCTCGGAATCATATGCACCAGAGAACTCTTTCCGGAACCGGTTCCTCCGATGATGCCGATCGTCTTTCCCGGCTCCGCCGTAAATGTAATATCCTCGAGGGATTCTCCACCGGCCCCCTTATATGTCAGGGAAACATGGTCAAACTCAACGCGTGCCGGCGTCACCTCCTGTCCGTTTTCCTCAAAGGACTGACTGCCGTCCTCCAGACTGCTTTCTACCTCAAGCAGTGCCTGTATACGGTTTCCACATGCCACGCACTTGGTAGACATAATGATCGTATTTGCCATTTTGACAAGCTCGACAAGGATCTGGGACATATAATTGATCAGCGCAACGATCTGTCCCTGTTTGAGCGTACCCATGTCAATGCGAACCGCACCTGTCCAGATCAGTGCAACCAGCGCACCATTGATCATAATGTAAGTGACCGGGTTCATCAGTGCGGAAATACGTCCCACGAAAAGCTGCATTCTTGTCAGAAGGTCATTTTCTCTGCCAAAGCTTTCCCGCTCTGCCTGCTCCTTGTTGAATGCACGGATCACGCGGACACCGCTTAAGTTCTGTCTCGTCACACCAAGCAGACGGTCCAGATGCCCCTGTACCTTCTGATACATCGGCATGGTGATCAGCATGATACCAAATACAACCAGTGCCAGCAACGGGATCACAACCGCAAATACAAGTGCCGCCTTCACATCAATGGTAAATGCCATTACTGCCGCACCAAATACAATAAACGGTGAACGCAGAAACAGACGAAGAGCCAGATTGGTTCCCGACTGTACCTGATTGATGTCGCTCGTCATTCGCGTGATCATCATCGAAGTTCCCGCCTCATCCATCTCCGTAAAGGATAAGGATTCAATGTGTTTAAATACTGCATGGCGAAGCTTCGTTGCAAAACCAACAGCTGCCTTTGCGGCAAAATACTGCGCCGTGATCGAACAGGTCAGACCGATTGCTGCCAGAATCAGCAAAAGTCCGCCCATCTTCCAGATATACGGTGCATCATTCTGGGAAATACCGCGGTCGATCAGCCATGACATTACCAATGGCACAGTCAGGTCAAAGCATGCTTCCAGCAATTTAAACAACGGTCCCAGAATACATTCCTTCCGGTACTCCGTAATATACTTCAATAATTTTTTCATCAGATGCCTCCTAAAAGTAATTTGCCCAAAAGACACAACTTTTATTGTATCGTGTATCTTTGAAAAAAACAATACTCTGCACAAAAAGACAGTCACAACCTGGCTGCATTCCTGCTGTATTCATGGAATTGGAAATTGCCAGAACACCGATCAAAACAGCAGTATCTTCAAAAAGAGGCGGGGTAAAATGCACATATCCTCTCATTTGACATCCCATGACCACCGTGTTATGCTTGCAACAAAAGTCAACTATTGCATTCCGGAGGGCGTTTTCACTTCGCCCCTTTGGGATAAACGATCAGAAATGGAGATCACCATGGAAAATGAAAATAAACAGCAGACACCGCACAAACGCCGTGTCCGCTATAAAGGAAAATATCCAAAACGTTTTGAAGAGAAATATAAAGAATTAAATCCGGAAAAATATCAGGATACGATCCAGCATGTGATCCGCAAGGGAAATACGCCTGCGGGAATGCACATTTCGATCATGGTGCCTGAAATTCTTGATTTTCTGCAGATCAAGCCCGGTCAGACCGGCTTTGATGCCACACTCGGCTATGGCGGTCACACACGCGCCATGCTGGAGCAGTTAAACGGTGAAGGTCATATGTACGCCACCGATGTCGATCCCGAGGAGTCCGCTAGGACAAGAAAGCGTCTGGCAGACCTTGGCTTTGGCGAGGACATACTGACAATCAAGCTGCAGAATTTCTGTACGATTGATGAGATTGCAAGGGAAGCCGGCGGCTTCGATTTTCTGCTGGCGGATCTCGGTGTCTCCTCCATGCAGATCGATAATCCAAAGCGCGGATTTTCTTTTAAAATTGACGGACCTCTTGATCTACGTCTGAATCAAAAAGAAGGCATCAGCGCTGCCTCGCGTCTGGAGCATATCAGCCGTGAAGAGCTTTCGGGCATGTTTTACGAAAACTCCGACGAGCCCTACAGCGACGAGATTGCAAAAGCGATCACCGAATACATCCGCCGCGGCAATCATGTGGATACGACCACAAAGCTGCGTCAGATCATCGAAGAAACGTTGTCCTTCCTTCCGGAAAAGGATCGAAAGGACACGGTCAAAAAGACATGCCAGCGTGTTTTTCAGGCACTTCGAATCGATGTCAACAATGAATTCGAGGTTCTCTATGAATTTATGGAAAAGCTGCCGGACGCCTTAAAGCCCGGCGGCAGAGCTGCCATCCTGACCTTCCACTCCGGAGAGGACAAACTGGTAAAAAAGGCGCTCAAGACCGGTTATAAGGCAGGTATCTACAGTGAATACTCCAAGGATGTGGTACGCCCTTCTGCACAGGAATGTGCACAGAACCCACGGGCACGCTCTACCAAAATGCGCTGGGCGGTTAAGGCCTAGCTGCTCACCGTTCTTTTAAAAATATTGATCTCTGGAAACAGAGAAATGTCACCGCAAAATAAACCAAATAGATTCCCATAAACAGCAGGGTTCCCTCTACAAAATAGGTAGACACACGGCTTGACACGCCTGTCCCACGGACAAAAATTCCACTGATATACAAAACCATTTTTCCACTGATCACCAATGCCAGTAGTGCCGGGCACAAATAGTAACCCGCCATCTGCCACAGCAGGAGTGATCTGACCTGTTTTGGGGACAGACCGATTTTTTCCAACACATCATACCGGAATTTATATTTCGACGAATCGCTAAGTTGCTGCACGGACAATACCGTTAATGCCACACAGACAAAGACAAGACCCATATAAAACAACGGAACGATCATGGACGCAAGAAGCATCTTTAACTCCGGTATCAGATTATCCCGTACCAGATTGGTAGCAGTATAAACCAGTACCGTATCGGAACCGCTGCAGCTATTTCCGGATAAGGATGATACAGTATGTCCGGAAAAATCACGGTCATCGGGATCTGCCAGGGCATCCAGCTTCTGCTCCAGCCCTTGTGGCGTCTCTCCCTTCAGATCCACCGCAAGCTCAGAATAATACGGCTTCATTCTCTGAAGCACCTTGTCTCCCACCACGACGATATAATCTCCTCCGTTATGACCATCCTGTGCGAACGGCTCTGCCTGAACTCCCGCAAAGGTCAGCTCTGTTTTTTCATCTGCCGCTGTTAAATGAAGATCTTTTCCTATAGAAGCAACGTCCTTTTGTAAACGTTTCTTGGTCTGTACGATATATTGGTCAGATTCAAAATGTACCGGCTCATATCCCAGCATTTTCCTTAAACGGTTATAATCCGTCTGTCCCATATAAGTATCATACCGGCAATAGGTTCCATCATTTTCTAACATTTTTGTAACCCGTTTTCGGTCAGGTTTCCCATTTTTATTCTGATACATGGTACCATACTGCTCCAGATGCGTCAGCATCCAGGTATTTATCTGATCCTTCTGATCCGTATATATATGATACCGAAGCATTTCTTTTACATCCGCTTCCTGCTGCAGTACCTCCTTTTCATCCTGAAAATCATCCTGAACCTGATCACTGTAGATCAGCACATCAAACGGAAACTTCGCCTTTAACGCCGTATTTTCAAAATCGCAGAACATAAGTGCCACACTCGCCCCCAAAAGTGCCAGAGTAAACAATGATGTCAAAGTTCCAAGAGTAAACTGCATTGTCCTGATCTTTGATGCAAACTGGCGCAGCAAAAATAATCGCTGTCCATGATAAATCCCCTTTCCATGCCTTCTCACATAACAGATGATCCAGGCAGACACTCCTGTATAAAACAGATAGATCGTCAGAACCAGGCCGATCAGAAACAATATGATCTCCCCCGTCGAATTCAAATGAGTAAACATCCCCCAGAACAGGATCAGAAATATCACTGCCAGGGGAAGTAAGATCCGCTTCCATTCTTCATGCTTTTCCACAATCTCCTCATTTTTCCGGTCCTGTTTCATCAGCTCATTAATGTTCATTTTACGGAAAGAAAAACCGCATCGGAAAAATGCCAGCAGATAACAGCCTGCATAACATCCAAAAGTCATAAGCCAGATACGATAGTCCCACGAAAGACGGAAGGAATAGGGAATCCGTACCATAGAATCAATCACAGATCGTAAGATCTGCTGAAAAAACACTCCCAGGACAGATCCCACAAAAAGCGCGATGCCTCCCAGCATCAGATTCTCCCGGATATAAACACGGGCAACCTGTCCTTTTTTCATTCCTAACAGCAGATAAATTCCAAACTCCCTGCTACGTCTTTCCATCATAAAATGGATAATATAGTAAATCAACCACGCCGTAATGATCACAACAAAGCCTGTAGCAAGCCCCACCATAATCATCATCATCTGATTCATCTGGTCAAACCTTCCCAGCTCCTTATCCCAGAATAAGCTGTCAAATGCATACAGAAGCGCTGCCACAACCGCCAGCGTGATCATATAGATCTGATAATCCCCTGCAAAACGCTTCATATTACGATAAGCCAGTCTTCGTATCATGAGACGATTCACCTCCCATCAACGACAATACATCCAGAATCTCCTGAAGAAATGCTCTGCGGTTCCTTTCTCCGCGGATCAGCTCATGAAAAATCTTCCCATCCCGCAAGAAAAGTATCCTGCTGCAATAGCTTGCAGAAAATGCATCGTGAGTTACCATCAGAATCGTTGCCTTCTGCATTTCATTTAAACGGCAAAAGGTCTCTAAAAGTACCTGGGAAGCATGGGAATCCAACGCTCCGGTAGGCTCATCGGCAAGAAGAAGAGAGGGGTCATTTGCCATAGCTCTGGCACAGGCACATCTTTGCTTCTGACCGCCGGATACCTCATACGGAAATTGATCCTTTACATCCTCAATCTCCAGAAGTTCCATCATATCCTGACAGATTTTTTGAATCTCTTTTCTCCTTTTTCCCTGTACCGTCAAAGCAAGGATAATATTTTCCTCCAATGTCAGTGTGTCCAATAAATTGTACTCCTGAAAAACAAAGCCGAGGTTTTCCTTGCGAAATTCCGACAACTGATCTGCAGACATTTCTGTAATGTCCAGATCATCATAATAAATATGCCCCGATGTCACATGATCGATCGCTGCCATCATGTTTAATAAGGTGGTCTTTCCGGAACCGGACGCTCCCATAATACCCACAAATTCTCCCTTTTCCACCTGAAAGCTTACCCGGTCCACAGCCTTTGTAATATTCTGGCCATTGCCGTAGTATTTCTCCACATCACATACTCTGATACAATTCTTCAAATGTCTCACCATCCTTTTCCTGTTGTTTTTTTTATATAACGATAAACAAAATACATTCCCGTAAGGAGATATCCTCCGGCTAATATCCATTGTAATATATCATCATATTTCCAGACAGAATAGTCCCACCCAAGAATTTCATTCATTAGGAAATTGGAAAAATTACATAATCCATGTACCAGAATCGGAAATACCAAGTGGTTTGTCTGCAAATAAAGCGCGGATAAAAACACTCCCATACACACTGCGGATATTACCTGTTTTGTGGTACTCAAAAATTCCTGTCCTGCCAGCAGATTCATATAATGACAAAGCCCAAAGCAAAGGGAAGATATCAATACCGCAAAATAAATTCCTTTTTTCTTATCTTTCCAAGCGGATAAAAATCCATTTAAGATGATTCCTCTCCAGACAAATTCCTCCATCAGTCCAATGCTTAAACTCGCGATACAGCAAATCACAAAAAATTGGATTCCTTTCCCAGAGAATAGAGAAAATACTCTTTTTCCATAAAAAATTGCCATCAGATCATCGCCGATCTGAATCAGAGGGAAAATAAGCATTGCAAATGCTGACAGCAGAGAAACACTACTTTTGCCGTCCCTCACAAAATCCACTTTTTTGTGAAATAATACATACATTATAAGAAATACCGAAATTTCCTGTAACAGCATAACAACGTATGTATTATTTAAAGAGTTCGTCCAATTTTCTGTCATTTTTCCAACAACAAAAGATACAAAAAATCCAATTCCTTCCCATATTGCATAAACCAGAACAGTATACCCCACCGGAATAAGAAAATCACTGATCAAACTATTTTTTCTTTCCACGTTTTATCAACCTGCCTTTCCAATTGTATCTCTTTTCTTTCCAAAAGTATACTTCATCCCCGCCGGTGTTCATATAAAAAAAGCTTAAAGAAATCTTACGATTTCGAAAGATTTCTCTAAGACTTTAACGCACCTCTGAAATATAATTATTTTGTGGAAATTGTAAAATGATTTTGGTATAGCTGCCCGCTTTTGACTGTGCATATATTTCCAGCCCAAGCTGGTCACAAAGCTTTTTACACAGATACAGACCAATGCCCGTGGATTTTTTTTGGTTTCTCCCATTTTCCCCGGTAAATCCCTTTTCAAAAATGCGGGGAAGATCCTTTTCCTGTATCCCCATCCCATTATCCTCAATGATCAGGCAGGTATGATCTGTTGTCTTTTGCGCCAAAAAGGAAATGCAGGGTGAGTTCTCTCTTTTATATTTGACACTGTTTAATACGATCTGATTGACAATAAAACCCAACCATTTCTTATCGGTAAAAACATCCTCATCACAATTCACTTCTGCCCGGATTCCATTCCGGATCAACAGAAAGCGGTTCCGCTCTAAAACGTCGTACACCATCTCCTGCAAATGGCAGCTTTGAATCAGATAATCCTTATAGACCTGCTCCGACCTCGCATAATAAAGCACCATATCCACATAATTTTCAAGCTTTGCATTCTCCATGCTGATCTGCCGGAATCTCTCCGGGGCACCGGTCTCCTCTTTCCTGCCATTTTCACAGAGCAAACTGATGCCTGTGATTGGTGCCTTGATCTCATGAACCCAGCTTTCTATATACTCTTTATATTCCTGTTGTTCCGCCTCCAGTTTTCTTATTTTCTCAATGACGGATTTGTTGGATCTGCGGATCATATTCTGATAGATCCTGTCCTCCAGACGCCATGACGGCGGCATCAGCTCTCCCAGCAAATACCTCTGATCCATTTTCTCCAGAATTTCTGCTGTCTTTTTGAAATATTTCCTGCGTTCCATATATTCCCGACACATCCAAAGCAGCAAGAGTAATGTCCAAAACAACAGTAATAGGATAACATTACCCTTTTCATAACCGGTAAGCCTCAGAAAAATGCAGGTAACCGCCATACAACAGCCCTCAAAGATCAGAAAAAGCGCCTTATCTTTCCAATAATCTCTCCATCTCATATACGATACCCCATCCCTCGTTTCGTCTGTATAAAATTATCACGACCAAGCTCCCGAAGCTTTTCCCGTATCCGGGTCACATGAACACTGAGGGTATTATCATCAATAAAGATCTGATTATCCCATAAAGATTCGATCAGATCCTGTCTTGCCACATAGTTTCCGGCATGCATAAAAAGAAGGTGTAATATCTTCATTTCATTTTTGGTCAGTTCCACCTCCTTCTCATCACAGGAGATCGTACATTTCAAGAGATCCAGCCGCACATTTTCATAAGAATAGCTTGTCTTTTCTGTATTGCCCCGGGTTCTCTTTAATACCGCAGCAATCCTTGCCAGAAGGATTGGTGCCTGATACGGCTTTGTAATATAATCGTCGCCGCCCCGGAGCATCCCGTTTAATTCATCCATAGAATCAGTCCTGCTGGTCAAAAAGATTACCGGACAGGTATTTTCCCTTTGCCGGAGCGAGGTGCAGATATCAAACCCGGACATTCCCGGAAGGTTCACATCCAGCAGGATCAGATCCGGTGACGCCTCTGTGATCCAATCCGGTATATTTTCAAAATTCTCCGGAGCCGTAACCTGATACATTGCATTTTCCAATAATATAGTCAATTCTCTGCGAATTGTTTTCTCATCCTCTGCCACAAAAATATGCATCCCGCAACCTCTTTTCTGTTACTTTTTTCTACTGCTGTAGTATATTTTCAATCTTTATTGCCTGAAAATCATTGTACTAAACCCCATTATATGATAAGATATCACCGAAATCCAGTATCTACTCAGAAAAGGAGATTATTATGGCTGACTATGAACTGATCGCCCCTTGTCATTTTGGACTTGAGGCGGTATTAAAACGTGAAATACAGAATCTCGGATACAAGATTATTCAGGTGGAGGACGGAAAGGTCACCTTCGCCGGAGATGAGTCTGCAATTGTGCGTGCCAACATCTTCCTGCGCACCACAGAGCGTATCCTGATCAAGATCGGAAGCTTTAAGGCAAGCACCTTTGATGAGCTTTTCGAGGGAACAAAGGCTCTCCCGTGGGAGCAGTTTATTCCGGAGGATGGTAAGTTCTGGGTTGCAAAGGCAACCTCGATCAAAAGTAAGCTTTTCAGTCCCTCCGACATTCAGTCGATTATGAAGAAGGCGATGGTAGACCGCCTGAAAAAGAACTATAATGTCAACTGGTTTCCTGAGGACGGCGCCAGCTTTCCGCTGCGTGTGACGATCATGAAGGATGTCGTCACCGTCGGTCTGGATACCTCCGGTGACTCCCTGCACAAGCGTGGATACCGTCAGGCAACCGTAAAGGCTCCGATCACAGAAACGCTTGCGGCAGCCCTGATCATGCTGACCCCATGGAAATGGGACCGCATTCTTGTCGATCCGTTCTGCGGCAGCGGAACCTTCCCGATCGAGGCAGCCATGATCGGTGCGAATATCGCTCCGGGCATGAACCGTTCCTTCTCTGCCGAGAACTGGACACACATTATCCCGAAAAAAATCTGGTACGATGCTGCCGGTGAGGCGGAGGATCAGATCCGACGGGATGTTGAGATGGATATCCAGGGCTATGATATTGATCCGGGCGCCATCAAGGCGGCTATGGAGAACGCAAGACTTGCTGAGGTCGATCATCTGATCCATTTCCAGCAGCGCCCTGTCTCTAAGCTGAGCCACCGCAAGAAATACGGCTTTGTTATCACAAACCCGCCTTACGGCAAACGTCTTGAGGAAGAAGAGGACATGCCAGCCCTCTACCGTGAGATCGGCGAAGCATTCTCTCATCTGGACAGCTGGTCCTTCTATCTGATCACTGCATTTGATCAGGCAGAGCGTTATCTCGGACGCAAGGCAGACAAGAACCGCAAGATCTATAACGGCATGATGAAGACCTATTTCTATCAGTATATGGGTCCGAAGCCGCCGCGCAGAAACCGTGAATCACAGTAATGAAATATAAGAGGCAAAACCAAGCGTTTTACCCTTTTTCGCTACGTTACAAGCATTTTCCGATGCAATAAAAAGAGCATCATACTTCGTTACGAGCATTTTTCGATATAAATAACCAAAAGGCAAAAGCGGATTACCCCGCTTTTGCCTTTTATATGTTTATGACTCCTTGACCAGTTTACCGGTCATATGCTCCACATCCAGCTCCAAGCACAATACATGATCCTTTCCACGCGTCCATTCCTTCTCCGGATAGGTCGGATCCTCCGAGAACTTCGTACACAATGTCCGGCATATCTCCTCCATTTCCGCCGGATCCTCCACGAAATGCATTCTACCGAATACGATCACACTTCTGATATGAAGAGGCCAATCTCCCTCCTCACGGTAGCCCTGATCATATACGCAGTAAGAAACCTTATCACAGTTTTTTAAGGAGTCGATCTTGTAGCCCTCCTTCGTGCCGTGAAAGTACAGCTTTCCGTCCTCCTTGTTGTACCAGTGATCCATTGGCATTCCGCACGGATAACCGTTATCTCCAACAAAGGATAACACTCCTCTCGGTTCCTGTGTCAACACCTCAATGCACTCCTCCTCAGAAATTTGCTGTTTAAATCTTCTCATTGGTCGAAACATATTCTCCTCCTGCTGTTTGATCCTGCCTCCGCCGTTCTACTTGTCATTGTTCACCGCATATAAAAATTCAATGATCTGACGGATGCTGTCTGTGGTATCTCTCTGATATAATACTTCCTTTTCCAGTTCGTGGGACACATTATTGATCTGAAATGCATTCTCAAGCACCTGATCAAGAATCCTGCCGATCTGCTCGAACGATTCCTCGCGTTGGCTGACATCCCCATTCTTCATCGTGGCTGCATACTCTCTCGCCTTACTGGTCAATGTTACCAGAGAATCAGTGATGTTGATGGCATCAAACGACATCTGCTCCATGGAACACATCGAGGTCTCCATGCGTTCCACGACCCGCTCTGTCGTCGATTCCGTGTCCTTCCATTTCATTTCTTCCATACTTCTCCTCATTTCTTAAATAGGAAAACGAGACAAAGCATGATGTTTTGTCTCGTTGATTCTACATTAAAGGATCTCCAGAAGCTCATACACATTGGAAATTCCAACAAGCTTCAGTCCCTTTAGATCCATCTGATCCAGATCAAGCTGGCGTCTGTTGACCTCCGGGAGAATACAGCGTTCAAAACCAAGCTTTGCCGCCTCCTGCACTCTTGCCTCTGCCATGCTGACCGCACGAACCTCTCCGACAAGACCGATCTCTCCGAAACAGATCGTCCGTCCGTCAATGACCTGATTGCGATAGCTGGATAAGATTGCCAGCACAATTCCCATATCAACCGCCGGCTCATTCAACCGCATACCGCCAGCCACATTGATATAAGCATCCATGTCACTCATGCGCACTCCGAGGCGCTTCTCCAGAACTGCCAGCAACAGATTCACACGGTTAAAATCAATCCCTGCCGCTGTTCGTTTCGGATAATTGAAATTCGTCTGGCATACCAGCCCCTGTACTTCCACAAGGATTGGTCTGGTTCCCTCCATAGAACATGCCACGACAGATCCCGGTGCATCCTCCGGCTTACCCTGCAGCATAAACTCAGATGGATTCGCCACTTCAGCAAGACCAGAACCGCGCATCTCAAAAACGCCCACCTCATTGGTTGACCCAAAACGGTTCTTGACGCCGCGCAGAAAACGATAGGACGCTCCTCCGTCCCCCTCAAAATAAAGCACGGTATCCACCATATGCTCTAACACTCTCGGTCCTGCAACGACACCCTCCTTGGTCACATGACCCACAATGAAAATGGAGATCGACATGCCCTTGGCAAGACGCAGAAGAGTACTTGTCGTCTCTCTGACCTGTCCCACGCTTCCCGGTGCCGAACCGATCTCTTCGCGGTACATGGTCTGTATCGAATCAATAATGACAACATCCGGCGTACTTCTGGTAATCGTCTCCGCTACAATATCCAGATCCGTCTCGCTCATCACCAGCAGATCCGACTGAAACACCCCCAGCCGATCTGCCCTCATCTTAATCTGCTTCTCAGACTCCTCTCCGGACACGTAGAGGACTTTCTTCCCCTGCTGTACCAGCTTCTGACACATCTGCAGTAGAAGTGTGGACTTACCGATACCCGGATCACCGCCTACCAGAACGAGGGATCCCACAACGATCCCTCCGCCCAGTACACGATCCAGCTCCTCAATACCACTGGCAATCCTTGTATCCTCGGAAAACTCAACCTCCGAAAGCTTCGATGGCTGTCTGCTCTCCTTGTGCGCCACCGCCTTTCCGGTCGATGTGCGCACCACCGGCTCCTCAACAAAGCTTCCCCAGGCACCACAGCCCGGACACTGTCCCAGCCATTTCGAGGATTCCATCCCACATTCCTTACAGAAATACGCTGTCTTTTTCGCTTTTGCCATATATTATAACTTTTCCACCTTTACCTGTGAGGTCTGTCCCGGATTGAGTTCTACGCTGATATTCAGCTTGCCGCCCAGATTTGTCTTCATTCTTCCGATATCGGCATTGTCAACCAATACCTTATACTCCTGCTCCGGCTCAAGCTCCAGTGTAATTGAAGAATCTTCCCAGCCCTCTACATTAAATACCACTTCGTTCTCTGTGCTCTTCATGTTCGTAACAACAGTACCCGGTACGGACTCATAGACAAACATTCCGTTTTTCTCAAGCTTGGTAATCTCCTTGAAGGTCTTGATCTTGTACATATCGCCCTCGTACTCAAAATCAGACTTCTTCTGCTTGGTATCAAAGTCGAAGTTGCCAAAGCTGAGTGTGCCATCTGCTTCCTTGCGGATCAATTCTGTAATCACTGCCATTTTGTTATCCCTCCGTATTTTGTGCTTTTATCGTATGTCTAGCATACCATAATTCGCGTATTTTTTCTACTGCTAAAGTTTTGAAAATATGATCTTTTTATCCTTACAGTCTACCTTTATCTTGTCTCCTGCTGCGATCGTTCCATCAAGCAGTGCATCTGCCAGTGCATCCTCAAGCTGTGTCTGGATTGCTCTTCGTACCGGACGCGCTCCGTAATTTTTATCAAAGCCGCTCTCCGCCAGATGCGCAACCGCTTCCTCTGTAACTTCCATGGTAAGATTCATCTGCGCAGTCGTCCTTTTATTCAGTGTATTAAGCATAATACGGACGATCTGTTCGATATTCTCCTTCGTCAATGTGTGGAACACAAGGATCTCATCAATTCGGTTGATAAACTCCGGCTTGAAGATCTTCTTGACCTCCTCCATCACGCCGTCCTTCATCTTGTGATAGTCGGCTTCTGCATCCTCCTGCACTCCAAAGCCCAAATGTCTCGGCTCAATGATCCGCTGTGCTCCGGCATTGGATGTCATGATAATGATCGTGTTCTTGAAGCTGACCTTACGTCCCTGTGCATCGGTCACATGACCATCCTCCAGGATCTGCAGCAGAATATTAAATACGTCTGCATGCGCCTTCTCGATCTCATCAAATAGGATAACGGAATATGGATGACGGCGTACTTTTTCACTGAGTTGTCCTCCATCCTCATAACCGACATATCCCGGCGGCGATCCGATCATCTTGGAGACGCTGTGCTTTTCCATATATTCAGACATGTCTACACGGATAATGTCATTCTCCTTGCCAAAAACAGCCTCTGCCAGAGCCTTGGAAAGCTCTGTCTTGCCAACACCGGTTGGTCCCAGGAACAAGAAAGATCCGATCGGACGACGCGGATCCTTCAGACCGACCCTGCCACGGCGGACTGCCTTGGAAACTGCCGAAACGGCTTCCTCCTGTCCGACCACTCTCTCATGAAGGATCTCCTCGAGATGACGCAGACGTTCCATCTCCTCTTCCTGAAGCTTCTGTACCGGTATCTTCGTCCAGTCAGCGATCACTGCGGCAATCTCGTTCTCTGTCACCTGAAGCTCCTTCGCACCTCTGTGCTTCTCCTGCTCCTTACGTATCTTGTCAATCTTGTGCTCTAACTGCTCCTGCCGGCGTTTGACCTCACCGGCATGTGTGTAGTCCTTGCTGCGGATTGCCTGCTCCTTCTCCTTCTCGAGCTGAACCTGCTCCTCCTCGAGACCACGAAGCTCCGGTGATATCATATATCTCTTCAAGCCGGCTCTGGCACATGCCTCATCAATCGCATCGATCGCCTTGTCCGGCAGAAAACGGTCATTGACATAGCGGGCTGCCAGTCTGACTGCCCCTGTCACCGCACCATCCGTCAGCTTTACATGATGATGTTCCTCATAGCGCGGTGCCAGTCCGCGAAGGATCTCGATTGCCTCCTCCTCGGTCGGCTCCTCTACCACAACAGACTGGAAACGGCGTTCCAGCGCAGCATCCTTCTCGATATATTTACGATATTCCTCTCTGGTCGTTGCTCCGATGAGCTGAAGCTCTCCTCTCGCAAGCGAAGGCTTCAGAATATTGGCGGCATCGATCGCGCCCTCCGCACCGCCTGCACCGATGATCGTGTGGATCTCATCGATGAACAGCAGAATATTACCGCTCTGCATCACTTCCTTGAGGGAACGCTTGATTCTCTCCTCAAACTCACCGCGGTATTTCGAACCGGCTACCATGCCTGCCAGATCAAGCGTCAGTACACGTTTATTGTGCAGGATCTCCGGAATATCCTCCTCGATGATCTTCCGTGCAAGACCTTCCACAACTGCCGTCTTGCCGACACCAGGCTCACCGATCAGACACGGATTGTTCTTCGTACGGCGGCTTAGGATCTGAACAATTCTCTCAATCTCACGCTCTCTTCCGATCACCGGATCCAGCTTTCCCTCTCTTGCCAGTGCCGTCAGATCACGGCTGTACTGATCCAGTATCGGCGTTGTTGATTTATTCTTTCTGTTCTTCTGCTTCATGTATTCGTTCTTGGCGGTGTTCATGTCCTGTCCGGACGCAGTCAGTGCTTCCACATAAAGCTTCTGTACATTGATTCCCTTTGTGTTGAGCAGACGAACAGCAATACAGTCCGATTCCTTTAGTAATGCGATCAGCAGATGCTCTGTTCCTGCATCGGCAATCCCCATTCTTGAAGCCTCTTCCTGCGCTATTTCTAAAACCTTCTGGGTTCTCGGGGTAAACTCCCCTTCGTCTGCCACAAGCACACTGCTCTGTGCGGAAATGGACTCGTCAATGAGATCCAAGATCTTCTGCTCTTCCACACCATTTGCCTTAAGCACCTCTGATGCCACACCGGGATTGCGGATCAATGCCACCAGCAGATGTTCTGTCCCCACATAATTATGCCCCAGCTCCTGCGCAACCTTTCCTGCATCACGAAGCACCTTCTGTGCCTTTTTCGTAAAACGGTTTTGCATCCTCTCAAATCCTCCTGTTACTCTTTTCTCAACCAGCGGCGTTTCTCTTCCAGCCGCTTCTCTATCTCTTCCATAGAAAGCTCCGTCTCTTCAGGAATATCTTCCTCCGGCTCGCTCTCCACAGTGCTGTCATCTTCCATATTTTCTCCCCAGTCATCGACAGGCTTTAATGCACTCCTTAGGAGTATCATGACCATCACAAAGCCAGCCAGTGCCAGACACAGGATCACAATACAGATTCCCTTTGTCAAGCCCAGAAAGCCCTGTGTATTCCGGGCATCCCCCGGCAATGCACTTGCTGTCGCCGCCGGTGGCTCTGTTGTCGAACTGTTTCCCTGCATCATTCCCTGATCCGGCTGCCCTGTTGCCATGCCGGTTTCCGATGTTATTCCCTGATCCGGCGGTTCCTGCGTACCTGCTGCTTCGGCTGTCGGTTCATCTCCCCCGATATCTCCTGTCTGTATCGATTCATCTGTATCCGAAGCCGGTGATTCCGGATTGTCCGAAGCATCCGCCGGAAACGGTGCCTCTGTATGACGTGCCTTATATTCCTTTCTGCTTAACACCTGTATTCCAAGAGAAGCGGAACCGATCGACATCTTTACACTGCCATCCGCAGTCTGTATCTTCCTGCACTTCTTCAATGCCACTGTACAGCTTCCTGCTTTTCTTGCCCGAAACTGCAGAGAATACTTGATTTTCTTCGTCCCCGTCTCCCTGTCAAGATCCTTCACATGGATCTCATCGTCATTACCGCTTGAAACACTGCCTCCGGTAATATACTGCATGATATCCTGATCGTAGGAAAAATATCCATCAAAGCCATTGATCTCCTCATCTGCCGCCACCGTAATAACAACATAAAAGATATCCGACTTTACGATCTCATCCGCCGACTTCTGAAGACTGATCTGTGCCATCGCGGCCTGTGCGGTATTCTCACGGCAGATGAAACCTGCAAATACCACAAATGCTATCATCCCCCATCTTCGGAATCTGCCACTCATTGCTGCACCTCTTACCTCTCCGGAACCATGCTATATGTTATGGTCTATTTCTTACGGTTTACCTTGATCTTATATTTTCTGATATCGCCGCTCTGAGCCTTTACCTTCACAACATATGTCTTTGTCTTTTTCTTTTTGCTTAATTTCTTTTTGCCTTGACCGGACACCTTTGCTGTCGTGCTGACCGGACTTGCATCAATCCGGATCGATCCGACTGTTTTGCCAATCTTGAGACTGTAAGTCTGATGCCCGTCATCTCCGGATTTAAACGGAGAACTGAATGCATATCCCTTAACGGATAGTGTCTTCAGATAATTGTTGCTGCTGACGGTCTGAACCGTCTGCGTACTCTGCTGTGTCTCCCCGGATGGGATTGCACAAATCTCAGATGGCATGCCGGAATATACCGGAATTGAAAATACAAGACTCATATCTGCCTTATCACTGCCATATGCTTCCGCTGTCTTTAATGCTTCACTCCACGGTGCCTCGATGTTTGCCATATACTGATGGTTATATGTGTTATTGGCAGTTACATTGAACTTCTGCAGATACAATGTATTCTGTCCAATATTGATATAATTACTGCCTAAATACTGTGCTCCACCAACAATCGCTTTATACTTTGTGGTCCATGGACGCATATATGTCGTGTCCTTATTAGCCCATGACAGGCCGTTTGCCACGGCTCCGCCGGCCTTTGTGCTGTTGTTGGCACCAATGTTGTAGAAATTGTAAATACCTTCATATCCCTTGACGGTACCGGATACCGAAGAACTCATGCTTGTCGGGCCGGTAACAACCTCCTGCTTCACGCGGGATGCAAGATGATACGGACTGACTCCGGAGAGTGTCGCTGCATCCATAAAGGTTCTGGAATATGTAATCGTTGAAGCCTTACCGGCATCATCGGTATATTCGTAGGATGCCTTGTACATTGGTGTATTCTTTAATACATTTTCAACACCACTCTGGTTCTGTACATCCTTCTGGTATGCCAGACTCTCGAACTGGAAGATACCGCTCTCTGTCAGGAAGTTTCTCGGATCCATATAGTAACGGACCGCCTTCTCGGATGCTGTCACCCATGTTGAGCCATCAAACGGAATATAAGTACCGGTGGATGCATCATACGCCCCCTCCTCCTGGGACTTCCATGCACCGGACTTACTGTTAGAGATCAGATTCAGTCCGACCTTCCCTTCATTGTCTACAGCAGTAGACCAGTCAATTCCTGTCTGATAAGCCTTAAACGTCCACTTCGGATACTTGTCATGCAGTGCCTGCAGTGCCGTAATATAACTGCTTGGGAAGCCCTGCTTAACCATCTCCTTCTTAAACTCGGTATCAGTCAGCACCTTGGTGCTTCCGGAGGAGGAATCTGAAGAGGACTCTCCTGACGGAGCTGCTGTTGCCGGAGCTGCTGTTGCCGGAGTCGGCGTCGTCTTCTCAACAAACAGATTCTCCTGCTCGCCATTTACGACATCTTCTCTCTTGATCGTCAGGAAACGCACCAGATTCGCTGTCACATAGCCGCGGTACGTCTTCTTGTTGTAGGTCACGTCAACGCATATGTACTTCACACCGGAAATGATCTTCTCGGAAAGCATCAGCACCTCTGTTCCATTCGTCATAACGATCGAAGTGCCGTCTACTGCCTTCACGATCTCTGTAGATCCTGCTTTACGGCGGAGTGTAACCTGTCTGGATGTGGTGATCACTCCCTGCATAGCAGACTTGTACTCGGCACGGATCGAATCCGCCGGCACATAGCCCTGCATCTGATCTCCATCATAGCTGAAGGATACCTTGTAATACTTCACGCCGTACATCACAGATTCAGATTGGATCCGAACCTTTTTATTCTTGGACAGACGGACTGCTGCCCCATTCACACGCATCAGACTGCCGCTTTTCACTGCCCGGCTTCTGACCAGCACAGCCGAAGGATATGCCTTACCGTATACCTCTGTCTCCATGTCACCGCTCATGACTGCCAGATTCTTCATCGGCACATAACCGGTTGTCTTCCGGCTGCCCTTTTTCACGCGTATCTTATACCAGGTTTTGTTTTGTGCAAGAATCGTCACCCGCTCTTCATTCTTCAGGCTGACCTTTGTACTGCCACTCTTGACGCAGGCATACTTAGTTCCCGGTCCTTTCCGGACATCCAGAGTCTTTCCCGTGCGCACGGTTCCCACTGCTGTGGCATATGTGATATCTCCTCTCTGCTGTATCTTGCAGAATGTGACAACGCCCAACAAAAACACACCGGCAATAATCAGTCCCTTATACCTTCTGTCCATGTTCTCCCTCATTTCTTATTTCAGCATCTGCTTTAAATCCTCTGTATCAAACAGATAGTGTGAGCCGCAGAAATCACAGTTGACCTCTACCGGCTCCCCATCCTTTATCATCTCCTCAAGATCCTTACGTCCAATACTTGCAATTGCACGGGATACCCTCTCTCTGGAGCAGTTACAATGATACTGGGTTGGTATCGTATCCAGAAAATCCACATCCATGCCGTCCATCAGATATCGTACAATATCCTCCGGAGACATTCCGTCCTCCAAAAGCTTCGTCACGGAGTCAACCTCGCCCAGACGCTTCTCCAGACGATCGATCACCGCATCCTCCGCATTCGGAAGAACCTGAATAATAAATCCTCCCGCCTGTCTGACATGATTGTCCTTATTCATCAGCACGCCAAGTCCTACCGAAGACGGCACCTGCTCACTGGCTGCATAGTAATAAGTCAGATCCTCTGCAATCTCACCGGACACCAGATGGGTCTGTCCATTATATGGCTCCTTGAGTCCGATATCACGGATTACATTCAGAAATCCCGGTCCGACTGCCCCTGACACATCAAGCTTACCCTTGCTGTTCGGAGGAAGCATTACCTGCGGATTCTTGACATAGCCCTTTACATTGGCTGCTGAATCTGCCGTCACTGTAATTCCACCGATCGGTCCCCCACATTCGATCTGAAGTGTCAGAACGTCTTTATCTCCCTTCATCATACAGCCCATCATGCTGCCGGCTGTCAGAAGTCTTCCCAAAGCGGCTGTCGCCACCGGACTCAGGTCATGAATCTTTCTTGCCTCCTCGACCAGATTGCCTGTTGTACAGGCAAACACACGAAGCTGCTGATCCGCCGCTGTCGCTCTAACAATATAATCCTTTGATTCTGTCATCTCTTTAGTCACTCCTGTTTATATAATGTATTGGGGCAAATGATATTATTTCTCCCCAACGGATGCCCCGGATCACATCACTGCTGTCTGCTTTTGATCCACGCATCATATGGTTAATTTTGAAAAATATAGTAAATCCTTTCGTTGTCCGGTTTCACCGGTTCCCGTGTAAATGCCTGATACACTGCCTTGCAGGTAAGACCTGCCTCCTCTGCCAAGCTCTGAACCAGCTCCGTAGCATATGCTCTCTGATAATGCAGTTCATCACATCTTGAGAACAGATCGTTGTCCGGATCCTCCAACTGATATACCGTCAGAAGATACTCATTAATGCCGGTATCCTGATGATATTCATTCTCCCAGAGAAAGCTGGCATCGTCCCGGTTCTCTGCGATCATACGGTCTCCTAATATCTCCCGGTAGAAATAGTCTGTTTTCATATCAAATACAAAAACACCACCGGCTTTCAAAAAGCGCTTCACCCGTGTAAACACTCTCTGCAGATCCTGTGGTTCCAATAAATAATTCATTCCGTCACACACACAGTAAACGGCATCAACTTCGTCAGGCAGCTCCAGTTCTCTCATGTCCTGCTGTATCAACAACACACCCGGCAGATTCTTCTCTCTCGCCATCATCAGCATGTCCTCAGAAGAATCCAGACCTATGATACTATCGTAGCCCTTTGCTATCATGCATTCCGTCATGCTTCCCGTACCACAGCCCAGCTCCAGAAGTGTTCCTTCGGTAATACCATATTCCGTAAGGATGCTATACAGATACTCTGCCCACATGTCATACGGAATATTATCCATAAACAGATCATAACAATAAGCAAATCCATTATAGGCATTTTCGTTGTATGAATTATCACTCATCTTCTCGTCTCCACTCACTGTCGCTGTTTCACCTGAAATTCCAGATAGTTAATTTAATTTTAGCATACATGCATGGTTCCCGCAACCTACAATTCGTCCAAAGTCTTATAATAATGCGGCAGAAATTCCTGACAGAAAATATCTGCTTCCGGACAGTTCATATCCCTCAGATATGCCTCTGACGCCTCCTTCGCCTTCTGAAACTCCTGATTGCCTGCCTTCTGCTCCTCAATGCACTTGATCAGTGCCGACAGTTTATCAGCAGCCTTGACTAACTTGTACTCCTCCGGTGTCCACTCAGATTCCTGCAGATAAGGGGCATACTCTCCGCGCAAATCCTCCGGCAAACGCTCCAAAAGCTCCTGAGCAGCCTCCTCCTCGATCTCCTTGAAAGCTGACTTGATCTTATCATTGCGATACTTGACCGGTGTTGGCAGATCGCCGGTGATGATCTCTGTAAAATCATGATACAGCCCCATCACGGCGATCCGCTCCGGATGATAGTCCCTTCCAAGTCTCTTATTGCCTATGATGGCAAGCGCATGGGCGATCATCGCCACCTCCATCGAATGCTCACTATCATTCTGCGTGTAGGAATTACGCATCACAGACCATCGGCTGATAAACTTCATTCGTGTGACAATTGCAAAAAACGTATTCTCCAATCCCATTGTCTCCTCCCCCTTCTTTGTATCCTTCGATCATTCCCGAGCTTTATCTAACATCTTCTGAATGTAAATTCCGGTGTAGGACTGCGGCATCTTTGCCACCTCCTCCGGCGTCCCCTGTGCGATCACAGTACCTCCGCGGTCACCGCCCTCCGGACCGATATCAATGATATAATCTGCCGTCTTGATCACATCCAGATTGTGTTCGATCACGATCACGGTATTGCCGCCCTCTGCCAGACGATGCAGAATATCGATCAGCTTATGGACATCCGCAAAATGAAGTCCTGTCGTCGGCTCGTCCAGCACATACACGGTCTTACCTGTGCTTCTGCGGCTCAGCTCGGTTGCCAGCTTGATACGCTGTGCCTCACCACCGGACAGAGTTGTCGATGGCTGTCCCAGCTTCACATAAGAAAGTCCGACATCATACAACGTCTTGATCTTACGATAGATAGACGGAATCGGCTCGAAAAAGCCAAGTGCCTCCTCCACCGTCATGTCGAGCACCTCAAAGATACTCTTCCCTTTATACTTCACATCGAGCGTCTCTCTGTTATACCTCTTGCCATTGCAGACCTCGCATGGCACATAGATGTCCGGCAGGAAGTTCATCTCGATCTTGATGATACCATCGCCCTGACATGCCTCGCAGCGACCACCCTTGACATTGAAGCTGAAACGACCTTTCTTGTAACCGCGTGCCTTCGCCTCCGGGGTGGATGCAAAAAGATCACGGATCATATCAAACACACCTGTATAAGTTGCCGGATTGGAACGCGGCGTTCTGCCGATCGGTGACTGATCAATATTGATAACCTTGTCTAACTGTGCGAGCCCCTCCACGCAGTCATGCTTGCCCGGCACAAAGCGGGCGCGGTTTAACTTTCTTGCCAGCTCCTTATACAGGATCTCATTGACAAGCGAACTCTTACCGGAGCCGGAAACACCGGTCACACACGTCATGACACCTAACGGGAAGGACACGTCAATATTCTTCAGATTATTCTCTCTTGCTCCCCGCACTGTGATCCAGCCGGTCGGCTCTCTTCTCTCAGATGGTACCGGAATCCGGATCCGTCCGCTCAGATAAGCACCGGTCACGGAATCCTTGCATTTCATAATATCCTTTACGCTGCCGGCAGCAACCACCTCACCACCGTGCGTTCCGGCTCCCGGTCCGATATCCACGATATAATCTGCCGCAAACATCGTATCCTCATCATGCTCTACCACGATCAGGGTATTGCCAAGATCCTTTAGCTTCTTGAGTGTCTGGATCAGCTTGTCATTATCTCTCTGATGCAGGCCGATACTAGGCTCATCCAATATATATGCAACACCGACCAGACCGGAGCCGATCTGTGTCGCCAGACGTATTCTCTGTGCTTCACCACCGGACAGGGTGCCGGTCGCTCTCGCCAGTGTCAGATATTCCAGACCGACATCCAGCAGGAACTGCAAACGTGCCTTGATCTCTCTGAGAACAAGCTTACCGATTGCAAGCTGATGCGGTGTCAGCTCCAGCCCCTGCATAAACTCCATCAGATGGCTGATCGACAGCTCTGTTACCTCTGCAATATTCTTATCTCCGACCGTCACTGCCAGAGCCTCCGGCTTCAGTCTCTTACCGCCGCACTCTGCACACGGAGTGATACGCATATAGCTCTCGTACTCCTTCTTCATACGTTCGGAACCACACTCGCGGTAACGTCTCTGCACATTCTTGATCACGCCCTCGAATGCGACATCATAAACACCGACACCACGCTGACCGCGGTACTTAACCTTGACAACACGTCCATCGGTTCCATGCATGAGCATGTGGCATATCTCCTTCGGCAGGTCCTCATACGGCGTATTGATGTCAAATCCATAGGAATCTGCCAGCGCATCCAGAATACTTCTGCAGTAGCTTGTCGTATCCTTTGCCGACTGCCAGCCAAGCACTGTCAGCGCACCATCCGCCAGACTCAGCGATGGATCCGGTATCATCAGCGCCTCATCAAACTCCATCTTCACACCGATACCGTGACAGACCGGACAGGCACCAAACGGATTATTAAATGAAAAGGTACGCGGTTCCAGCTCGTCAACGCTGATTCCGCAGTCCGGGCAGGAAAAGCTCTGGCTGAAGCTCATCTGCTCCCCTCCCGGGATATCCACGATCATCAGCCCGTCAGACAGCTTCAGTACATTCTCGATGGAATCCACCAGACGCTTCTGAATACCATCGCGAACCACAAGACGATCCACCATCACTTCGATATTGTGTTTTTTATTCTTTTCGAGGGAAATCTCCTCAGATAACTCATACAAATGACCATCGACAACAACACGGACATAGCCGCTTTTGCGGGCAGACTCGAACACCTTGACATGCTGTCCCTTGCGCCCACGCACAACCGGAGCCAGAAGCTGAAGCCTCGTCCCCTCCGGCAGCTCCATGATCTCATCTGCCATCTGATCGACCGTCTGCGCATAGATCTCCTTCCCACACTTCGGACAATGCGGAATACCGATCCTCGCATACAGAAGGCGGAAATAGTCGTAAATCTCCGTCACCGTACCAACCGTGGAACGCGGGTTACGGTTCGTCGACTTCTGATCGATCGAGATCGCCGGCGGCAGTCCCTCAATGGCATCCACATTCGGCTTCTCCATCTGTCCCAGAAACTGGCGGGCATAAGAAGACAGCGACTCCATATAACGTCTCTGTCCCTCTGCGTAGATCGTATCAAATGCCAGAGAAGACTTCCCGGAACCACTGAGTCCGGTAAATACAACAAACTCGTCTCTCGGCACGTCCAGATCGATCTCCTTCAGATTGTGCTCTGCTGCCTTTCGTATCTTTATATATTTCTTTAACTGCTCATGCTTTGCCATAATAAACCATGCCTTTCTATATCCATCACATTTTGCATAAGCCGATGATAGCATGTTTTAAATCGTTTTTCAAGTACATATGTTCGATTTTCCAAATCCGGTATATTTTGTCAATCAAAACATCACAATGCTTCGGCAAAAATCGAAAAAGCTTCATTTTGCCTTCGCACACATTATCTGATATACGGAGAGTCGCCCCTGTCCGTCACGATCCGGTATCCGATCGATTCCATACGGCGGTTCAGGCAGCCACGGCACTCTGCCGCCTCCTCGCCGGTACAGATCTTGTGATCATACAGCGCATATTTCTTTCGCACGGCAACCGGAGAGAGGTTCGGCATTACAACATTAGCACCCGCCCGGATCCCCATCTCACGTCCCAGCGGATGGATTGTTCCAAGTGCTGTTGTCGCCGGAAGAAGTACCTTCTTCTCCTGTAAACGCAGCAGACTTAACAGAAACAGCGTCAGTTCCAGACTTCCCTGCGCCTTATCGGCAAACGGTGTCCCCGCCGCCGGCACAAACGGTCCGATCCCCACCATATGCGGTTTCAGTTCATAAATAAACTCCATATCCTGTGCAAGCTGCTCCGGTCCCTGTCCCGGCGAGCCTACCATAAAGCCACAGCCCACCTGATAACCGATCTCACGCAGCGTATACAGACATTTCTTCCGATGCTCCGGCGACATTTCCTGCGGATGCATGGAACGGTAATGCACATCGTCCGCCGTCTCATGGCGCAGCAGATAACGGTCTGCCCCCGCCTCATACCATCTGCGGTAGGTCTCCCCGGAACGCTCTCCCACTGACAGCGTCACCGCACACTTCGGATAACGCTGCTTAATCTCATGAATCAACTCCTCATACCATTCATCCCGGAAATATCCATCCTCGCCTCCCTGCAGGACAAAGGTCCGGAAACCAAGCTCCCAGCCCTCCTCACAGCAGGCAAGAATGTCCTCCCTCGTCAGGCGGTACCGGTCCGCATCCGGATTACTGCGGCGGATCCCGCAGTAATAACAGTCGTTCCTGCAGTAATTGGTAAACTCAATCAGTCCACGGACATATACATCATGCCCGTAAACAGACTGCGCCACGGCTCTCGCCTTCTGTGCGGCATAATCTCTGAGCGCATCGTCCTGATACGCAGAAAGGAGCGTGATCCATTCCTCACGCTCCAAAGTCTCCTTATCTTCCAGCTTATCAATCAGATCAAACATATCGGAAACCTCCACTGTCCCTTTACTTTGCTGCCAATTCCAACATCTTCTCAAGTGGTCTGCAGGACTTTTCTGCAATATCCGGATCCACGATCATCTCCGGCTGCAATGTCTCCAGTGCCTTTTTGACCTTTTCGAGTGTAATCTTCTTCATATTCGGACAGAACTGACGGTGTCCCACGGAATAAAAACGCTTCTGCGGATTCTTCTGACCCAGCTCATAGAAAACACCCATCTCGGTACAGATAATAAATTCCTGCGCCTCGCTCTGCGTTGCATAATCAATAATCTGAGAAGTGCTTCCGATAAAATCAGAAAGCTCCAGAACATCTCCGGTACACTCCGGATGTGTCAACACCTCCGCCTTAGGATGTGCTGCCTTCGCCTTCAAAAGCTCATCGGCATGAATGCTCTTGTGTACATGACAGAAGCCGTCATTGAAAATAAAATTCTTCTCCGGAAGCTGCTTTGCCACATAACGTCCCAGATTCTCATCCGGAATGAAATAAATATTCTTCTCTTTGAGATTGCTTACCACCTTGATCGCATTGGAGGAGGTTACGCAGACATCCGAATGTGCCTTTAACTCCGAGGTTGAATTGACATAACATACAACTGCCACATCATCCCACTCACTGCGGACCTGCTCGATCTTTGCCACCTCTGCCATATGCGCCATCGGACAGTCTGCAAATTCATCTGCCATAACGACCTTTTTGCCCGGATTTAAAACCTTGGCACTCTCTCCCATAAAGGATACGCCGCAGAAAATGATCGTCTGCTCCTTCAGCTCGATCGCCAGCTTGCTTAGGAAATAAGAATCTCCCACATAATCCGCAATCGCCTGTACTTCCCCATCCACATAATAATGCGCAAGGATAACCGCATCCTGCTTTTCCTTTAACTCAAGTATCTCTTTTTTTAACTGTTCTACATTTGTCTCCTGCATCTTTTCCTCTTTCCGGCCGAATGCTGTCATTCGTCTCCTGCTCTACACGCTTATCTTAAGCCTCTCCATTAACATATGCCTTTCATGCCGTCTCCTTAAACCGCATGAAGATTCTTCAGGGAAATATCCATGATCGGTGCGGAATGTGTCAGCGCACCGCTGGATACATAATCCACTCCCACATCGATCATGTTCTTGATATTCTCTCTTGTCACATTACCGGAGCACTCCGTCAGCGCTCGTCCAGCGATCAGCTTGACCGCTTCCTTCATCTTATCCGGTGTCATATTATCCAGCATGATAATATCCGCACCCGCCTCGCACGCTTCCTTAACCTGCTCCAGTGTCTCCACCTCGACCTCAATCTTGTGTACAAAGGACGCATACTCTTTCGCCATTCTGACTGCCTTTGTAATACTTCCTGCTGCACCGATATGATTGTCCTTGAGCATCACACCATCCGACAGATTGTAACGGTGGTTGCTTCCTCCGCCAACCTTAACAGCATATTTCTCAAACAGACGCATATTCGGCGTCGTCTTTCTGGTATCCAGAAGTGTTGTGTGACTGCCCTCTAAAAGTTGTGCGATCTCATGAGTATAAGTAGCGATACCACTCATTCTCTGAAGATAATTCAGTGCTGTTCTCTCACCGGATAACAAAGTGCGGATATCTCCTGTCACGACTGCCATCAGATCTCCTGCGTGAACGAAATCGCCCTCCTTTACCTTCATATCAAATGTCACCGTATCATCCAGAAGTTCAAAAACACGCTGGAATACCCACAGACCACAGATCACTCCGTCCTGCTTGCAGATCAGATCAACCTGTCCCTTCTGATATTCGGGCATGACACAGTTCGTAGAAATGTCCTCGCTGGTGATGTCCTCCTCCAACGCCATACGGATATATCTGTCCGCATTCATCTTCATAAATGTTGTATCACTCATGTCTCTTTTTCTCCTTTTCTATTTCCTCTAAAACAATGTTCTTGTATTGTTCCTTTAACTGCTCCAGATTCTGATACAGGCTCCAGTCAACACGGTCCGTAACATCCTTTGCCACCGGAAGCTCAGACGACGTGATTTCACCCGCACAGCGGTCTGCAAATACCATCGACTCAAGCAGGGAATTGCTTGCCAGACGGTTTGCTCCGTGAACACCGTTGCAGGAGGTCTCCCCGACGGCGTACAACCGATCCATGGAGGTTCTGCTCGAAAGATTAACTTTGATACCTCCCATGAAATAATGCTGTGCCGGCACTACAGGAACCGGCTCTTTCGTTACATCATAGCCTTCCTCCAGACATCTCTGGCAAATATTCGGAAAATGACTGCGGATCTCCTCCTCCGGAATACGCTCCAGCGAAAGTCTCACATACGGCATATCATCCTCCGCCATCTGCTTATGGATTGCCGCCGTAACAACATCTCTCGGCAAAAGCTCATCCACAAACCGCTCTCCGTTCTTATTCAGAAGGATCGCCCCCTCGCCTCTCACAGACTCAGAGATCAGAAAACGTCGTCCCGGTTTCTCTGAATATAATGTCGTCGGATGGATCTGAATATAATCGATATGCTCCATCTCAATCCCGTGACGAATTGCGATCGCCAGCGCATCTCCCGTGATATGCCGAAAATTCGTCGAGTGCTGATACAGTCCGCCAAGACCTCCGCACGCCAAAACCGTATAGCCCGCCTGTACCGTGCCGAGGCTGCCGTCCGCCTCGCGGATCACAAGTCCCTCGCAGCCGTTTTCTCCGTCAATGATATCGAGCATCATCGTATGATCCAATATCGTAATATTGTCTCTCTCCTGTGCTCTCGCAAGAAGCTTGCTTGTAATCTCCTTGCCGGTGATATCTTCATGAAACAGGATACGCGGTCTGGAATGACCACCCTCTCTTGTAAATGCAAGCTCATCGCCATTCCGTTCAAAATCCACACCATAGCCCAGCAGATCCTCTGCGATCCGGTTGGAGGAACGGATCATGACATCGACGGATGCCTTATTATTCTCATAGTGTCCTGCTTTCATAGTATCTTCAAAATAGCTGTTATAGTCCTCCTCGCCGCGCAGCATGCACATACCGCCCTGTGCCAGAAAGGAATCGCTCTGATCCACGTCATCCTTGGTGATCATCAGGATCTGATACTCCACCGGCAGCTTAAGTGCACAGAATAATCCTGCCGCACCTGTTCCAACTATCACAACATCTGTCTGTCTGTTCATTTTTATTAAATATTCCTTTCTCAGGTTCATTTCTTTTTCATTCTTCTCTATCGAAATACTACCATGGAATGCAGCCCTGCATTAAAATTCAGGCTCTTGACCAGAACACGTATCTCTGCTGTTCCGGTATCCTTTTCCCTAAGCTCCACATCCAGCGGTCCCGGCCATTCCCGTGCCGTTTCCCCACGAAGCTCACCATTGATATACACACTGCATTCCCCCCAGACACTCTCAAAATGCAGCACCGGGAGTCTTCCGTTGATCGATTCCGGGATCTTCGTGCGGATCCGGTAAATGCCGTATTTGCCTTCCTGATCCTCAAAGATTGCAGGTGTTCCCGACTTCTCATCGACCTGCACATCCATCCAGGTATTCATATCAAACTCATCCACATGCATATTGACATCCGGCTTCTCGGCAAACAACTCTGAGGTCATCTTCCAACCGGTCAGATACTGCTGACGGATGCTCTCTACAAACGGCTCCGTTTTCCTTGTGGAAAGAGGGATCATCAAGCTTCCAAACTCAACCTCCGGCGCAACTGCAGAGATCACCATCTGACCGGCTCCCTCCTCAGCCTGCACAATTGCCTGACACCGTCCGTTAAACAAGCTTCTGTGACCGGATCCAAAATCTTCATGACAGGTCGGATCTCCATTGCAGGTTCCAAGGATCACACCGCCCTCCACCGAGATATCTATCTCAAAGGAAGCATCCGGCACTCCTCTGCCCTTCTCATCCACTGCATAAATATTAACCGGCATGGCATCTCTTCCATCATTATACATGCCTCTGTGCCATGGCACGATCTTCAGACGCACCGGCTCCCCGGTTGTGATCTTCACATCATGGGCAGCTTTCACGCCATCTTTATAACCGATCAATTCAATGTAGCCCGGCTGATATGGAACCTCCCACTCTGCCTGCTCGTACAGATTGATCTTCTTGCGGCCGTAGGACTTACGGTTCACGATCAGTTCCGCCTCATCACAGTTGGTGTGAGACATCACCCGGATCAGCTCACCCTCTCTGCCCCGGTGATTCCAGTGCGGCAGCACATGACACACGGGCTTTCTGGAAAAGATCGCCTTCGCCATGTAAAACGCATCCTTCGCATAGCCACAGGTATCCATCAGTCCAAAATAAGAGGATACGGACGGCCATGTATACGGGGTCGGCTCTCCCAGGTAATCAAAACCGGTCCACATAAATGCCCCCGCCATAAAATCACGCACCATGATATCCTTCCAGGTCTGACGCACGGTACTTCCCCAGTCTGCACACCGTTCATCATAGCAGCTGATCAGGTGGCGTTCATCATCATCCTCATAACAGCTGCGCACGGAAAAAGCAGATGTCGATTCACTTGCAAACACCGGCATGTCCGGGTGCTTCTCATGAAACGAGTCATACTGATCTGTCTGGTAATTGATGCCACACACATCCAGAGAATCCACGGCACTTTCCTCCGCGTCCAGCCCGCCATGCATCGCACCGGTCACAAAACGGGTATCATCCAGTGCACGGATCTCATCCCGCATGGTCTGTGCCATTCTCCTGCCTTCCTCTGTTCCCTGCAGCGGCTCCTCGTTAAAGATCGAATACATGATCACTGACGGATGATTCCGGTCTCTTAAAACCATTGTACGAAGCTGTGTCAGCCCCTCCTCCGATGTCTCAAAATTTCTGTTCTCATCAATCACTAACATTCCCATTCTATCACACGCGTCAAGCAACTCTTTGTGAGGCATGCCATGGGCGCAGCGATATGCGTTGGAACCCATCGCCTTCAATCGTTCGATCCGATATTCATGAAGTGCATCCGGCACTGCAACACCGATTCCTCCAAAATCCTGATGGTTGCAGGTTCCAAACAGCTTCACCGGACGTCCGTTCAGCAGAAAACCTTTTTTCGGATCCATTGCGATCGTGCGGAAGCCGCAGATCGTCTTGTCCGAATCAACCAGTTCATCCTCCACAAACACCTTCGTGATCACTTCATATATATTAGGTTCCTCGATATCCCATACCTTCGGATCCTCAATCGTAAATTCCGTCTCAACCTGTGACTCCTCCCCGGCTTCGCAGACAACGCCTTCGTTATTGATATTGACCTCTAATTCCTGATCCGGGTCAACCAGCGTTGTGGAAATCCGCACCTCGGTATCCTTCTCTGTCTGGTTGCAGATATTGGTAAACAGATTCACCTTCCATGTATTCTCCTCGATCTCCTCCATCCGGATCGACAGACCATACTGCGGAATATGGATCGGATTCTTGATGTTGAGCCATACATGCCGGTATATTCCGGCACCTTCATACCACCAGCCCTCCCAGACATCAGCATCTACAAATACCGCAAGCACATTCGGTCTCGTCCCAAAATGCGCCCGGTCCGAAATATCGATCTGAAAAGGTGTGTATGCGGAAAAACTGCGATGGATCACAGATCCGTTAAAATACACGACTGCATGTGAGGCAATCCCCTCAAATTCGATCGTAAGCTCCTTGTCCCTGTACTTCTCCGGAATTGCAAACACCTTTCGGTACCACGCCTTTCCTCCCGGCTTATATCCCCAGTTGGCAGCACCATCCTCTGAGAAAGGCTGACGGATCGCCCAGTCATGAGGCACATTGACCGTCTCCCAGTCTCTTGCATCAAAGTCCTCCTGCGGAACACCCGGACAAGCTCCTGCTTTCGAAGTATTATATATATAACTATGAGTTTTTTCGACCGGTTCATCCACGTCTCCCAGATGGAAACTCCAGTCCTTGTCCATCGACAAAGCAACTCTTGTACTCATATAAAAACACCTCCGCATCTTCTTCTAATCATTAAAACATACCACCACTGTAACGTCAAGGAAAACAGAGGATTCCGGACAGTAAATAATTGCATTTATCCTCCATTTGTAGTAGAATATACTTAGTGATCTAAATTATCATTGAATGCCCGTAACCGGCAAATAAATGAGAAAAGGAGAATACATATGGAATTAAAAGATTTTATGGATTTAAGCAAGCTGCAGAAGATTCAGGATGCTTTTTCCGATGCCACCGGACTCGCTGCGATCGCAGTCGGCAAGAACGGGGAATACATCACAGAAGGAAGCAATTTCACGGATTTCTGCATGAAATATACCCGCAACTCCGTTGAGGGCAACCGTCGTTGTGTAAAGTGTGACAACGAATGTACCGGCACCTATTACTGTCATGCCGGCCTCATGGATTTCGCCTTCGACATTATGTTAAACGATGAGAAGGTCGGTGCGATCATCGGTGGTCAGGTACTTCCTTCCGAGCCGGACGATGAGCAGTTCCGTCAGACGGCAAGAGAGCTTGGCATTGACGAGGACGCTTATGTTGCCGCGCTCCATCAGGTTCCGATCAGTTCCGAGAAGCGGATTCGTGCCGCAGCAGAGCTTCTTGGTGACATCGTCAACCAGCTTGTTAATCTGGAATATTTCCGTCACATCAACGGAGACCGTTTTTCACAGTTACACACTGAAGTAATGCATACCACAGAGATCATTCAGGATATCAACTCCAACACACATTCTCTGAAGTCCATCGCTAACAAGCAGAAGATGCTTTCACTCAACGCATCCATCGAAGCTGCCCGCAGTGGCGAAGCCGGCGTTGGTTTTGCCGTTGTTGCAAAAAGCATGGGTGAACTTTCTTCCCAGTCTGCTACGATCTACGGCGACATCGAGAAGTCTGTTGCCGAGGTAACCAAGTCGATCAACGAAGTTGCCGCATTATTCGAAGAGTAGATCATTCCGGTAAGAGTTTCGGAATTTGCAACGCTTCCGTAAATTGTTGGCGCACATCATTAAATCTTCAAAACAAACAGGGACGTCTGTACCGCTCCGATCGTTCGATTTTATAACGAACCCGTTGAGACGATACAGGCATCCCTTTTTTATTCCCCAAGCTTCATGTATTCAATAATATGTAGATGCGCTCATTGCATTTGAACCGTTGATATGCGAAGTGTGCGTTCTTTATTCACTGTTCTCCGGCCGTTTCCTGACTCTCCGATAAGCAAACAGCGAACACACATATAACAAAAGAAAAATCCCTCCACTTGCAGGAGCAATACTGCACCATTTTCCGCTATGGCAGGTCTGCAGATCTATCGTATAAGTATTCTGCATATATTTTACACGCCAAACACAGATAACGGACAATATCAGATAGATCATCACCAAACCACCGCGAACAGCCAGAGTCCCTTTACACTGATATTTCCCTTTTCTGCACCGGAATATATTCCGGATCTGAAGGATCACCAGCATGAAAAGAACCACGATCATCCCCTGACATACGACAGCAATAAACTGCGAAGGAACATTCTTCCGTTGTAGAAGTCCTGCTGCCAGCTTAAACCCGGTCCAAAGGATACATGAAAAGCAGCCTTGCAGGCTCAGCACCGGCAGGAAGAACATTCCAAGCAGCAATAATGGATAGCCGGTCCAGATCACATGCTCCCACATTTGTATCTTAGGTTGTTTCATACACTTTCTCCTCAATATTATATAGCAAAATATCTCTCCTCATTTCGAACATTTTCCTATATAACGAAAAACTCCACACACAGCAGATGCCATGTGTGAAGTCTCTATCACTCAAATATATCAATTACATTACCAGACGAACCTCGGTAACAGGAGTCAGCTTGTCAGCCGGGATATAATTATCCTCGAACTTCTCACCGTTTACATAGAACTCCTTGAAACCGCTCTCTGCGCCGTTTGGATTCTCAACCTTGATCTCAAGCTTGCTTCCACGGAAATTCTTCTCCATGGTAAATTCCTTCCAATCGCTTGGAATAGAAGGTGCGATACGGATACCATCCAGATCAGGACGGATACCACAGATACCCTCTACGCAGCCTACCATACAGGTAGATGCTGTACCGGTCAGCCAGTGTACATGAGAACGTCCATGGAATGGGCTCTCATCACCCTCTGTGTACTGTCCGTGTACATATGGCTCCAGCTTACGGATCTCAGCCTTATCATTCTGAGAGGATGGTGAACTCTCCTCAAAATACTGGAATGCCTTATTACCATGTCCCATCAGAGACTCTGCAAGAATGATCCATCCCTGTGTCTGAGAGAAGATACCACCGTTCTCCTTTGTTGATGGAGGGAACAGACCAGCCAGTGCGCCATCGAAATAATGATCCACATAAGATGGAGCCATTACCTTTGCACCATATGCTGTGTTCAGCTCGCGGTCAACAGATTCCAGAGCCTTCTCTGCCTGATCCTTTGTAGCAAGACCGGAAATAACAGCCCATGACTGTGGATTCAGCCACATACTTGCCTCCGGATCCTTCTTGGAACCGATCAGTTCCCCTGTATCCTTAAAGCCACGGTTGAAACGGTCATCCTCCCACCACAGCTCATTGATCTTGTCACCGATCTCCTTCTGGGTCTTGTCCAGATAAGCGATATAATCGGTATCGTTCTTCTTCTGTGCGAAGAGACGCATAATAGAGAATGCATAGTATAACTGCATTGCAACGAAGGATGACTCACCCTGTGCACCAAGACGCAGACAGTCATTCCAGTCAGCATGAAGACCGGCCGGCAGACCGTGTGGTCCCAGATGATTCATAGAGAAATCGATCGCTCTCTGTAAATGCTCATATACGGTTGCCTTCTCCGGCACGTTAGACCAGGTGATCTCCTCATCCATAAATGCAAGATTACCTGTCTCTGAAACATACTTAAATACAGTAGGGAAGAGCCACAGTGCATCATCTGCACGATATGCAGGATGTCCTGTCTCCTTTACATAATCCGGATCATCCGGTGTCCCCTCATGACCGGCACGCTCATCGTGATCGAAACGTACCAGTGGAAGTCCGCCACCGTTGTCTACCTGTGCAGACAGCATGAAACGGATCTTGTCCAGTGCAGCCTCCGGATCCGTATGAATGACACCCTGAATATCCTGAACGGTATCTCTGTAACCATATCCGTTACGCTCACCGCAGTAGATGAAGGATGCTGCTCTTGACCATGTAAATGTCAGGAAGCACTGATATGCATTCCATGTATTAACCATGCTGTTAAAAGCAGGGCTTGGTGTATTGATTTTGAAGTTGTCCAGCTTTGCATGCCAGAACTTCTTCAGCTCATCAATCTCCTTATCACATACGGAAACATCCTCATAGCATGCAAGGATCTTGTCCGCATCAGAAGCCTTATAACGTCCCAGAACGAAAGCCAGCTCCTTTGTCTCGCCCGGAGCAAGCTCCAGTGCAGTATGAAGAGCACCACAGCTGTTCTCGTTGTAGTTGAGAACGCCATCACACTCACCACGCTCTACAGCAACCGGATTGCCATAATCGTGATACATACCGATGAAGGCTTCCTTATCACCATTGTAAGAAGTAACCTTCTGTCCTGCCATACCGAAGAAACGTTCCTTGCCGTTGCTTCCGTCCGGACCCTTGTACCAGTTCAGATTGATCTGCTGCAGAATCTTGTTGCCAAGGAATACTGTGTTCGTTGTACACAGAGAATACTGCAGGTTTACCTGATCCTGATTGTAATTATCATCATTAGAAAGCTCTGCATAACCAAATACAGAAATCTTACGAGGCTTGTCCGTTGTGTTCGTCACCTTACATCTCCAAACCTCATATACCTTTCCGAGAGGCACATAGTAATCTGCCTGTGTCTTAATGCCCGCATACTCAGAGAACATTGTAGTATAAGCAGTTCCATGATGAACCTCGCTCTTATACTCATTCAGGTCCTTGCCAACCGGCTGCCAGGAAGCAGACCAGAAATCAGCAGTCTCATCGTCTCTGATGTAAATGTAACGTCCCGGTGTATCATCACTGTTGAAATGATAACGCAGGATACGGCCATTGGCACCGCTCTTAACAAAGCTGTAACCACCCGCATTGTTGGAAATGATCGCACCATACTCCGGAGAACCAAGATAGTTACACCAAGGAGCCGGTGTATCCGGTCTGGTGATCACATATTCGCGGTTCTTCTCATCAAAGTAACCATAATTCATGAAAATATCCTCCTCTTTCTACTAACGGTTTTCACCATTTTCTCATATTATCATTATACGACACCACCCCAAAAGTATCAACAACATAACAAACATTTTCTAACAGTATTTTGATATCTTGTCACTATTCACGGATAGATTTTTCAAGGAAACTACCACGTAAGCTTGCTTACAAGTGGTAGTTTATTTGGAAAATCAGCCGGGCAGGCTGTTACCACCCACACCCGCAGACAGAGGACGCCTGTTTTGGGCGGACTCTAGCCGCTGCTTTTGCGGCGGTCTGTGGGCTGTGGTGGTAACTCCGTGAATAGTAAATCCTCACAACTTTCTACTTTATTATACCCACCTTTTTCATCAGCAACTGGGTATAACGGGTATAACGCCCCAACAATTGACGAATTTCAATCTATTTTCCCGGCTTACTGTTTTTTATTGACGATTTTTTTCAACTATGTTACAATATGGAACATGTCACGAGGGAGTAATCGGTACATGAGTGCACGGACAAGCATAACGCTCCGGCGATTTGAAATGTATAGTATTATCGACATACTGGTATTGATACCCGGTAATACTTTAAATGATGAGACTCATGGCAGTGTTTTTACACTGCCATGGGTCTCTTTTTTACCGGATCGGAAAGTGTCCGTAACGCAAACTCCGGCTCTGTCCTTTTTACCACCGGTTCCTCACACAATACGTAAGGAGATTTCTTATGCTTTTATTTTTCCAGATTATGTTCACCGAATTTATCGCTGAGATGGGTGATAAGACACAGCTCATGCTGGTTGCACTGACCTCGCGCTTCAAGCTGCGCGACATCATTATCGGCACAGCAGCCGCCATTCTTGTGTTAAACGGACTAGCCGTTCTTCTGGGTGGTCTGGTCAGCGAGATCATTCCAACATGGCTCATCCGACTTGTTGCCGCATCCGCATTTCTGTTTTTTGCCATCACCTCTCTGAAGGGCGATGATGACGAGGAGGAAGAGACCAAAGAAGAAAATGTCTCTCGCTTCGCACCACTGACGGTTTTCTGTACATTTTTCGTTGCCGAGCTCGGAGACAAAACACAGCTTACCGCAATCACCTTCGGTGCCAATGAGGGTATGAATGCCGCCGTCACAGTCTGGCTCGCCTGCTCGATCGGTCTTTTTGCCGCAGACATCCTCGGTATGCTGATCGGTTATCTTCTGAAAAGCAAGACTCCGGACGGTATGTTAAATACTCTCGCATTCTTTATCTTTGCAATCTTCGGAAATATCACCATGCACGAAGGACTTGGACTTCTGCTCGGCAAAAATCATCCGGCAGTATTTCCTGTGACAATGATCATTGCGGTGCTTTTCATCCTGGCAAGCACCTTCGTCTTTATGAAGCGTATCCACAGGGATAAGGCTGAGCCAAACGAGTGATCCGTCCGCAAGGCATTATGAATAAAAGCTGATTCAAAGAAACAATCAGTCAACAAGATCATGTATATCAGGGTTGCTTCAAATAACTAAGTCTTCCCATACCTCAAATTGATGTATGCCCATAATATTTCTTATGTCCGGAAAATAAAATATGAATTTTGCCTGAGAAATCAGTTGATCCGTGAAATATGACTAAAAAATTGACACAGATCAGTAGGATCTCTAAATAACCGGACATAAGAAATATTATGAGAAAAACTCATTTTAACTTGTACTAAATCTTGACATAGGGCCAATTACAATTTCTTTATCGGATGTCTGATAACCGTTTTACATCTTTCCGGTGCAACTTTTCTTGGGTCTGATAAATAGATTTCGTGATGGTGACGTTCATCTGTGAAATCATTCACATATCCATTTTCTCCCAAATATTTATCCATTATTGCTACTGTTTCAGGCTCATTATCAAATGATCCAATATGCATAATCTGTACACATAAGCCTTCCTCTATACTCAGAAATTCTGCACTGGAACAATCCATCTTTTTCTTTTTTGAAGCGTTGTCTACCGCCCAATCAAAATCTTTCTTTGTAATAAAATCAGGCAACCGAATAACAGAAATCCAGTTAAAATCTGACTTATTGGAATAATCTACACCTTCAACATGATCCTGCCACCAAAATCCTTCAAGTGGTGGAACTACATATTCAAAGAAACCTTTTATTTTGTAATCCGTTTTATAACTCATCTTGAGAGTGTAAGCAACAGAATACAAAACACCAATCGCAGTTTTATATTGTCCGCCCTCTTCATTAGGGTTTCCTTTACCTCTAACTGCTATATAATTCATCCTTGGCATTGTTACAATCTGTGCCTTATTCTTGGGTAAATAAAACTCTTTATATTCTTTCTTAAAATCAAATGCCATTTTTTGCATCCCCACTTTCTAAAATCTCTTTTTGTTTCTTCTTACTAAAACCTCCAAGCACAAGATGATACGATTTATCCAATAAATCTTTTAGCAAATCGTCTTCGACTTCACCGTTTGGATTTATTGAATTCCAGTGCTGCTTGTTCATGTAATACCCCGGTATGATATCCTCATACTCTTCGCGCAAAAAGCTACCCTCTGATGGCTCTAATTTCAAAGTTATATAATATGGTCTATTGTCTTCGCCAAGACACACTGCTGCAAACATTTTTCCACCTACCGCATAACGGATCCAGTTCCACTGTGGTGGTAGTTTTGTCACGCCGTTTTTCTTCATAAGGAAATCGTCAATCCAACTATATCGCATCTGTATTAATGCAGACCAGATTTTACACTGATCAAGTCGGACTCCACAGTCACCTTCTTTTTCATCATAAGCGAACTCATTTAATTGTGTGCATGGGAAATCCGTACATTCCCCACAATGCTCCAACTTTTTCTCTTCACAACAGCTCTTTACCGGACAAACTCCCCAGAAAGGTTTGTCAATATTAGAACAGCCCTTACATTTTTCAGTCTTTTGCCAGTCACATTTGCTACATAAAATACCACACCTTGATTCCATTCACATTTCTCCTTAGCCTTCCATTGTATTGTCATATTTTTTCTTCATTTGCAGAATACTTTGTCGCAATTCTTGTCTCATTGTTTTGGGTTCTAGCAATTCTACCTTATCTCGAAAGGTCAATAGCCATGTAAGCAGATTTTCCTTATTCGTATAATCTGCCTGAAAAAGAAGCGTTCCATCTTTTTGTTCTCTAAAACAATCCGGTCCAAATTCTTCTACCAACCGCCATTTGCAATCTGCCTCAAACAAAGCTTTTACTTTAATTCCACCGGGAAATATTCGTTCATCTTTCAAGTCCGGAAGAGGAACCGTTCTCTCCGAAAAACAGTTTTTAGATAAATATACTTTATCCATACGATTTAATTTAAAAAGTCGGTAATCTCCTCTACTTTTGCACCACCCCCACACATACCAACTTGACCATCGAAAAATCAAATAATATGGTTCAATTGTTCGCTGCGACTCACCATTTGGAGCATAATAAAAGAATTCTAACTCCTTATGCTGCTCTATTGCCTTTCTTATCATTTCTATCTTCGATGCAAGAGAATCTTTATACCACGAAGAAAGGTCAATCAACACCGATTGATTTCCCACAAAGAAATCAGAAGATCCTATTGACAGCTTTTCCATTAACTGTCCATACCTATTAGTCCCATTCACACTATCCAAACTACGTAATCCTGCAAGGATATCCTGCATTTCATCACGGGTCAACATTGTTTTGTCAATTTTATAGCCGTCTATAATTGAAATCCCACCGTCTTTTCCTTGTCGTGTTACGATTGGTATACCTGCTTTACATAAATCTTCAATATCTCTGTTTATTGTTCTTCTCGACACTTCAAATATTTCCGACAAGTATGGAGCTGTAACCGTTTCTGTCTGTAATAGTATGGATAAAA
>NZ_DBLXSO010000020.1:0-52545 GCF_057878315.1 Jutongia sp.
GGTTTCGTCAGATATACTGAGGCAAAAATCTATAATAATTTTCCTCGGACATAAGAAATAGTATGGGCGCAATCAACTAATCGGTGTGCGAAGTTTGAGTTTAATGAAAATAAGAACGTCTCCGAGTTGTTTTGCTCGGAGGCGTTCTTTGAAAATATCGTTTTCACAGACTTATTCGGTACGTTCCTTTCCCCAGAAGAACAGAGCTACGGTTCCCGGACCGGTATGACTTCCGATCGTGGTACCGATATAATTGATCTCAACATGTCCCTTTAAATGTGGAAATGTCTGCTCAACCTTGTCGGCAACGGTTTTGGCATCTTCATAGCAGTCGGAGTGGGAGATAAAACATTTATCGGCATAATCCAGACCGTTCTCTGCATTTTCTTTCATACGTTCCACAATCGCTGCGATGACCTTTTTCTTGCTGCGGATCTTGTAGCGCGGGATCAGATGACCGGTGTTGTTGACATTTAGCAAAGGACAGATGCCAAGAACCGTTCCGACAGCACCGGAGGTCTTGGAGATACGTCCCCCTTTTACATAGAAGGAAAGATCTGTAGAGAAGAACCAGTGCTGTGCGTTTAAACGGTGATCCAGCGCAAACCGGCGAACCTCATCAATATCCTTTCCCTCATCACGCAGATCGGCAAGCTTATCCATCAGCAGTCCGTAGCCGGAAGAAGCGGATAAAGAATCGACAACATATATTTTACGATCCGGAAATTCTTCGCGGAGAATTTCGGCAGCAATGTTAGCGGAATTGATCGAGCCGGAGATGCCGGAGGAAAGGGTCAGATGGAGAATATCAAGACCCTGCTCCAGAAATTTGCGGAAATAGGATTCATATTCGTCTGCATTGACCTGCGATGTTTTGGTGTCCGAACCGGTTGCCATGCGGTGATAGAAATCCTTAAAATCCATGGATTGTCCCAGATCATCTGCGTAAGCGGTTCCGTCCAGCTCGTAGTGAAAACAGATATAAGAAATATTGCGTGCTTCAAACTGTTCCTTGGAAAGATCAGCCGTTGAGCAGCAACTTAAAATATATTGATCCATATTGACCTCCTTTAATGCGTGATTTATGCATAATTACATAAATTATACCATGAATTCATCAATCATACAAATAACTTCTGTGTATCCTGCCATAGGCGGAAAGTATCAGTGGCAGCATTGACAGTGAGATTTTGTATAGTTATACTTCTATAGGCGTAATTAGTCATTTTTATATCATGAAAGAAAAGAGGTTGTTGCCAAGTGGCAAAGAAGGAGTTCAAGCTTGCGGAATTTCTGCCGCAGAGGCAGATGTCGGAGGCGTTCATCAATTCATTTTTTCTGGCATTGTCCGGTGGATTTCAGGACGCATATACATATAACTGCAGGGACGAGGTTTTTTCGAATGCACAGACGGGAAATGTTGTTCTTATGAGTCAGCATTTTATGGAAGGAAGATGGTACGAAGGGCTGCGTTATCTGTTGCCGCTTCTCGCGTTTGCGGCAGGAGTGCTTCTTGCGGAAAATGTTCAGTACCGTTACCGGAATGCAAAGCGGATTCATTGGAGACAGGGAATTTTGCTGGCAGAGATTGTGATATTGGCAGTGGTCGGTTTTATACCGCAGACGTATAATATGGCGGCGACAATATTAGTTTCCTTTGCCTGTGCCATGCAGGTGCAGTCGTTTCGGAAGGTCGGTGGATATTCGTATGCAAGCACGATGTGTATCGGTAATCTGCGGAGCGGTATGGCGGCGTTATCTTTATATGCAAGGGAACATAAGAAGGAGCAGCTTCGACAGATGGGATATTATTTTGGTGTGATCGCGACATTTGCGATTGGAGCCGGTATTGGAGGAATTACTTCCTCGTATTACGGTATTCATGTGATCTGGATTTCCTGTGTTCTTTTGGTGGTCAGCTTTGTATTGATGTCTCTGGAAAAGCTGAAATAGAAGTCGTTGTTGTGGAAAAGCAACAAATAGTAAGCGTGTTTATATAAAATATGTCATATATGTGTCAGATGAAATTGGTCATAATGTGCAGTTTGTTGGTTTTTTTTGAGAAAAAAAGAAAAAAATAGATGAAATTCACAAAACGAATCAATTGGCTGGGTGTTATCTTGACAATTGATATTCGATCAACTAAAATAAGTTTCGAAAATTGTTATATTAAACAACAAAATGCCTATCATTAAAATACCGATGGAGAAGAGATGAGATTTATCAGATTCAGTCTGGTATATCAGGGTGAGGGGCATAAATGTTAGGAGGCAAAACGATGAGAAGTAAGACAATCAAGAAAGCGATTGCTACAGTAGCCGCTGCAGCAATGGTAATCACATCAATCGTTCCTGCAGCACCGGCTCAGGCAGCGGTTAAGGCAAAGAAGCTCACAGTAAAGACAAAGAAGATCGTTCTTTACAAGGGCGCAGCTGCAGGTTATGGTTCAAAGCAGCTTAAGGTAACTGTAAAGCCTAAGAAGGCAAAGGTTACATACAAGATCAACAAGAAGAAAGTAGCTTCTGTATCTAAGAAGGGTCTTGTAAAGGCTAAGAAGCCGGGTAACGCTAAGATCACAATCAAGTCTGGCAGCAAGAAAGTTGTTGTAAAGGTTGTTGTTAAGAAAATCAAGAAGAAAGTAACAAAGGTTACAGCAACAAAGAACATTACAGTTAATGTTGGTGCAAAGCAGAAGATCAAGACATCTGTAAAGCCTAAGAAGGCTACACTCAAGGCTCTTGCATTCACATCAAATGCAAAGAAGATCGCTAAGGTTAACGCTAAGGGTGTTATCACAGGTATCAAGGCCGGTAATGCTAAGATCACTGTAAAGGCAGTGGACGGAAGCAAGAAGAAAGCAACTGTTGCAGTTCTTGTCACAGGTGCAGCTATCGCATCTAATCCTGCAATTACAACAGGTCCTTCCGTAACAACAGCTCCTACAGTAGCACCTACAGCTACAGTAGCTCCTACAACAGTTCCTACTGTTGCTCCAACAGCAGCACCTACAGAGACACCGGTAGTGTCACCATCTACAAGCCCAGTAGTGTCACCGTCTACCAGCCCGGTAGTATCGCCATCTACAGAGCCAACAGCAGCACCGATTGAGACAATCGCTCCTGTTGTTAAGGATAATGGTGATCTGAGTTATAATCTTCCGGCTCTTGCTGAGGGATCTTCTTACAAGGTAAGCTTTGGAGAGGGTAACGATGCTGAGATTACAGCAGGCGCTGTTGCAGCAATCGAGACAATCCGCGACAGATTTGAGGCAAGTGCCCAGAAGGATGCTGTTAAGGCAGCTGAGTCATTCGTATCAAAGGCATATGACAACAAGGCGTTTGGTGGATTCGTTGTAAATAAGGAAGCTGGAAAGGATACAGCAGTTGTTTCTTACAATGGTAAGGACTACAATCTGACTGTTAAGGCTGACGGAGATGTTGCTAAGGTTGCTGTTGAGGGTGAGTTCTCTCTGACAGTTAAGGGTGCAAACGGATCTTATACAGTAAGTGACCTTAAGGTTGGTTCTGTAGAGGGTAATGGTGCATACGCAGCTACCGTAGCCGTTGCAGAGGATGGAACTGTTACAGCTACTATCACAGGCGCAGCAGGTGCTTGCACAGTGACTGTTCAGAATGGTAATGTAACATTGGATATCGCAAAGGCAGTTCAGGAGAAGTACGGATTCGTTATCTCAAAGTAATATCCAAGCGTAATAAGTAAACATGACAGGATCGTTACGTTTGTAACGATCCTGTTTTCATGAAATGATGATTGTTAAACTTCGAAATGGGGATAGAATATGGTGAGGGTTAGCAGAAAAGCAGGATGTATTCTTTTGGTGATTGCATTGCTTTGTCAGTTTAATGCTGCTTCGTCGGTCTGCCATGCCGGCAAGAAAGCTCTTTGGTTTAATACCACTAAAAAGACGATCACGGCAGGAAAAAGCTTCCGGCTTAAAGCAAAAGGAAAAGCGGCAAAGGGCAGATTAAAGTGGCGCAGCAGTAATAAGAAGATTGCTTCTGTTACAGCGAAGGGTAAAGTGACCGCCAAAAAGACCGGCAAGGTGAAAATAACGGTTCAGTCTGTAAAGAAGCCATCGCTAAAGGCTGTTTGTACCGTGACGGTGAAAAAGAAAAAGACGGCTGTACCGACGGAAAGCAGTAAGCCGGATTCGTCTGCAGCACCGGCGCCGATATCAACGTCACCGGCGGCAGCGACAGCGACAGCAGGTGTATCGTCAGCACCACAGGTAACACAGGAGCCGGCTGCTCCGACAGCAACCGTGTCACCGGTGCCTGCAGATGTCTCCACTCTGGTGGTTTCTACCAGTCTGGTGGAAAAGGACGGTATGACGATGACAGCGTATTTGATCAATAAGCAATATTATGGGAATATTACCGTTTGCTTAAATGGAAAGACGTATACCAAGAAAACAAGTGGAAGAAATCTTCTGTTCACGCTTGCGACCGGGGCAACCGGTGGCACTCCGGAGGTGAATCACGATGGCACGATCCGTGTCAGCAGGGAAAGTACCGATCTGGAGTACTGGACAGTAGAGGATCTGGAACTTCAGAAGACATATTATCTGAAGGGCGATCTGCAGAATGCCATAGATCCTTCTGTGGCAGACTGTGGAGTTGTTTATGTTCAGGGGGATGTTCGTTCTGATGTGCAAATATATACAAATGAACAGTAGGAAAGGGAAGTTATGAAACGCAGATTAACAGGATTAATAATTGGAATAGCGGCTTTTGCCCTAAGTGCTGTCAGTGTACAGGCAGGGGAGATCAATGCAAATGAGCAGAGTCTGATCTCTGCGGTGTCCCAGTCGTTTTCTTATAACGGTGCCACATATGTTGTGAAGAGCTCCTATATTGGGCAGGGACAGGCAAAGCTTGCGCAGGACGGTGTAGATCTTTCGGCGGCACAGGCACAGGGATACATTTCACAGTTCCATGGAAGTTATCAGGAGCTGGTACAGGAAGGATATTGTGATCTGATCTCAGAGGCGCCGGCATCCGGTAATGATACAGCAACACCGGAACCGGAGCATTCCAAGAAGGAAGAGGCGAAGAATAAGCTTTTATTAAAGACAATCTTAGGAAAGCCGGGGACAAAGTCTGACGACAGCAAAAGTGATAAGACAGAGACACAGCAGATGGATGCTCAGACTGCCACGGCCACACCGGCAGCGGATCAGTCTTCTACCGGTGTGAATAACTGGGGTAAGGAAGAGGATCTTGGCAATTCCATCGGCTTTGAGGATGTGGACAGAGAGCAGGCAAAGCAGGGCAAAGTGACGATCTCAGGAAATGGATCAGCTTTTACTGTTCAGAATAACAATACCGATTCTAAAGACGACAACAGTAAAGCACAGGATGTGAAGGATAACTTTTTAAGTAAGATTGTTCATATTTCATTATGGAAAATTCTTTTCTGGGTGATTTCAGGAATTTCAGTTGCAGCAATTGCTGCTGTCGTATATTATATTGTTATGATCAAGCGCCAGCACAAAAAGAACCGCAGACTTCGTGGAATTATTGCAGCAGGAGTAGGTGTTTCTGCCGGTGGATGGACGCTTCTTCTGATGGTTGCATTGGGATTATATTTTGGAGCATACAATAATAATTCCATTCAGCGCCAGTTGATGGAGAGTGACTATTTCCTCGGGGTGACTCAGATGATCCGCGAAACGGCACAGGGACAGCTTGAGGAAGCAGGCTATGATGGAAAGATTGCCTCTGAGGTTTATACATTGTCCAGTGTATATATTGAGGAGAAGCAGTATATCAGCAAGGTTCTTGCCGGAGAAAAGGATGCTGCTGTTTCAACAGATGGCATTGAAAATGCCCTGAAAACTGAGGTGACAGGCAAGAGTGATGAGAGTAATCAGCAGATGATTGAGACGCTGAAGGATACCTATGAGAACATGCTTCAGTTCAAGCTGGGCAGAGTGATCTATGAGAGTCGCACATCATTCCTTGGATGGTTTTATCTGACCTGTATTGTCAGCATTATTATGCTGTTAGTATTTTTTATACTTGCATGCAGATTGTATGGTTATCCGCATAAGGCGGCACGCATTATGTGCATTTCCATTCTGATATCATCCTGTCTTGTTGCAGGAGGTGCAGTGCTTGCAAAATTATTAAAGGTGACCGCAAAGATTGAGGCAACGCCGGTATATTATCTGCAGTTCTTACAGAAATATGCTGCGTGGAGCATCAATGTACTGATGTATATGGGATGTCTCGGCATTCTTGTTGCGATCGCGCTGATGATATGGAAACGTTATCTGCATACGATCTATGCAGAGTAGGGAGGGAGATTTCATGGAAACCGGGTTTTATGACATACATACGCATATCTTACCAGGAGTAGACGACGGTTCCAAAAGTCCGGATGAATCAAAGCACATGCTTCAGATGGCATATGATCAGGGAGTACGCCATATTGTGGCAACACCACATTTCTCTGTGAAGGGAGATAATCATCCGGTAGATGAACTCAAAGAAAAACTTGCCCTGCTTCAGAAGCAGGCGGACGAAATTGATCATTCCTTTACTGTTTCGCTTGGTAATGAACTGTTAAACGGTCCGGGGATGGTGGAGGAGCTGCAGAAGGGTCGTGCATTGACGATGGCTGGAACACGCTATATTCTGGTAGAATTTCTTCCATCTGACAAGTATCAGGTGCTTTACCATTCACTGCATGAGTACATTATGGCCGGATATATTCCGATCATTGCTCATATGGAACGCTATGAAGCACTGTATAAGAACTATGACCATATCGAGGAGCTTGCCAAGATGGGATGTTATTTCCAGATGAATACGGAAAGTATTGTGGGTGGCTTTTTACAGCGGAGAGCTGCTTACCATCGTCGGTTGATTTTGGATGGCTACATCCAGTTTATGGGAAGTGACTGTCATGGAATGGATTATCGTAAGCCGCTGATGAAAGATGCTCTTCGATATTTCGGGCAGAATCCGGATGCAGAACGCATTCTTCAAAAGATTCTGAACAAATATCCGGAGACAATGCTGTCTGACAAATATATTGATTAATCGGGAGATTAGAAAGATAAGAGGGAATCTATGGAAAAACAGCAAGATGAAGAAATCGAAATTGATTTATTAGAACTTTTTGGGGTAGTGCGCGCCAGATGGTTCAGCATACTGATGACAGGTATCATCCTTGCAGCAGTAGCCGGGATCGGAACCATGTTTCTGATCACGCCGAAGTATCAGTCCACTTCAAAGCTTTATATCGTAGGACAGACATCGGCACTCACATCACTGACCGATCTGCAGGCGGGAGCCCAGTTGACACAGGATTATATGGTGCTCGTACAGAGCCGTCCGGTGTTGGAGACTGTGATTGACAATCTCAGACTGGATATGGAATATGAGACACTCAAGGGTATGGTATCACTGAATAATCAGTCCGATACACGTATTCTTGATATTACCGTGACAGCAGATGATCCATATATGGCAAAGGAGATCGTGGACGAGATCAGCGAGGTATCTGTATCCAGAATCGCAGCAATCATGAATGTGGATGAGCCGACAACAGTAGAGTACGGTCATCTGGAGAACAGTCCAAGCAGTCCGAATACCAAGAAGAATATTGCTATCGGCGGTCTTTTAGGTCTCGTGGCAAGTGCCGGCTTTATCGTGCTGATGTATCTGTTAAATGATACGATCTGCAGCGAGGATGACGTTGAGAAGTATCTTGGTCTGAATAATCTGGGTGTCATTCCGATCGAGGAGGGCGCAATGGAACAGATGATGAAGGATAAGAGAAAACGTAAAGGTCATTCCGGTGGAATTTGGAATCGTCTTCTGTTAGGACAGCGTTCCAGGAAAGGAAATGGGTGAGAAGGTTGGCAAAGGTAAAGTTTGAAGGACGAAAGAAGTTAGATTATCGTGTCGATGAGGCATATAAATCACTTCGTACCAATGTCCAGTTCAGTGGATCAGGCGTTCAGGTAATTGATTTTACAAGCTGTACGCCAAACGAGGGTAAAAGTAGTGTGGCGTTCAATCTTGCCGTATCCTTTGCGGAGAGTGGCAAACGTGTTATCATGATCGATGCCGACATGAGAAAGTCTGTGCTGGCAGGACGATATAAGGTCGGAAGTGTGGATGCCGGACTTGCTCATTATTTATCCGGACAAAAGACGCTTGATGAAGTATGTCTGAATACAGATATCGATGGGATGGATATTATTTTTTCCGGTCCGTTTGTGCCAAATCCGGCAGAGCTTTTAGAGAGTACACATTTTCATGATCTGATTAAATACTGCAGAGAGAATTATGATTATGTGCTGATCGATACGCCGCCTCTTGGCTCTGTCATCGACAGTGCGATTGTTGCCAAGGAGTGTGACGGAGCAATCATCGTAGTTGAGGCAGATGCAATCAGTTATCATTTCGTACAGAATGTTAAGAACCAGCTTGCAAAAAGCGAGGTTAAGATTCTCGGAACAGTGCTTAACAAGGTTCCGATGGGTGGAGGAAAGTACGGATATGGTAAATATGGCTACGGCAAATACGGTTATGGAAAGTATGGTTATGGGAAGTACGGTCAGTATGGGCAATATGGGGAGTATGGTTCATATGGTCATGAAGATAAGTAAGATTCCCATAGCGTTGCGTACGATAGGGGGATATACAGCAGGATAATAAATTCTGCGTAAGTGGCAGATGTGCTGTGTGTGACAATTAAAGTGGGAGGTGTGATCACATGTATGTGAGAAGAGAAAAAAGCTGGCTGAAACATTTGGATTTCGGTATATTGGATGTCATCAGCATTATTGTGGCATTTTATATTGGATATGTCTGCAGGCATGGTGCTGACAGTGGTATGGCAAACTATTATGTCAGACTGCTTTGTATCCTGATTGTATTGGATATCTGTGTATCCTTGATCAGATCCAGTCATACCGCAATCGTGCGGAGAAGCTATCTTCGGGAGATGTTAGAGTCTGTGACACATTGTGTGTCGATTGACGGTATGGCGTTATTCTTGTTGTTCCTGATGCAGGAGATAGGAATTTATTCCAGAGAGAGTCTTCTGATTTATTTTGTATTACATGTTATTTTTACATATATTCTGCGCTGTGTGCGCAAGCATATGCTTCGAAAGAAGATGACATGCAATCCGAATGTCGAGCAGATGCTGATCTTTACGAACCGTGATGGGGCTGAGCAGTGTGTCCGTGAGCTTTCACAAGACGAATACAGAAATTATCAGGTCATCGGTGTTGTGCTGATGGATGATATTTATGAATCTGCGGATCAGACTGCTGCAGTGTCCGGAGCTGATCAGGATGCATTAAAGGTTATGCAGGAAGCGGCGGCAACAGAAGAGATCGAGGGAGTGCCGGTTGTTTCTGATTACCATGGTGTCAGAGATTATCTGATGGAGCATGTGGTAGACAGCGTTTTTTTGAATGTGCAGCTTGACAGCCGCAAAAGCCGCCGTCTGAATCATGAGCTGATCCGTGCCGGTGTTACGGTTCATATAAATCTGGTTCGTGTGCCGGATGATATTCCAAACCGCACAGTGGAGCGTCTGGGCAATTACACGGTTCTTACAACAGGTCTTCATCTGGCGAGTGCGCGTCAGGTAATGATGAAACGTTTGTTGGACATTGCAGGTGGACTGGTGGGAAGCTTTCTCACCGTGCTTATCAGCATTTTCATTGGACCGGTGATCTATCTGCAGTCTCCGGGACCAATCTTCTTTAAACAGACCCGTGTTGGTAAGAATGGTCGTACCTTTGAAATTTATAAGTTCCGTTCTATGTATATGGACGCAGAGGAACGTAAGAAAGAGCTGATGAAAGAGAATGAGATGGATGGTCTGATGTTTAAGATGGAGGACGATCCGCGAATCATTCCAATCGGAAAGTTTATCCGTAAGTATTCCATTGATGAGCTGCCGCAGTTTTTCAATGTACTGAAGGGAGATATGAGTATTGTTGGTACAAGACCGCCGACAGTGGATGAGTACGAGCAGTATCATGTACACCATAAGGGACGTCTCGCCTCCAAGCCGGGTATCACCGGACTTTGGCAGGTCAGTGGTCGCAATCAGATCACGGATTTCGAGGAAATCGTGGAGCTTGATACAGATTACATTATGAAGTGGTCTGTCAGCGAGGATATCCGTATTATCCTTAAAACAGTGCGTCTGGTTGTTGCAGGAGACGGCGAATAATGATATGTTAATAAGAGTATGTGAGTCTTGTTTGGGATTGCCGGAGAAGACCACATGCTCTTTTCTTTAATGTATGGGAAAAGGAAAATGCCGGTTATGAGCAGACGATGTTCAGAAATGGGGAATGATGATGCAAGAGAGCAGAAAAGTTTTATTTATTGAGGATGATGATACACTTGCGATGGGGACATCATACGCTCTGTCGAGCGAGGGGATTGATGTGACGCGTGTGTCTGACTGTGCCGGTGCGAAGACGTGCTGGAGAAGACAGGGGGATCAGTTTGATCTGGTGCTTTTGGATGTGATGTTGCCTGACGGTGATGGCTTTGCCCTATGTGAGTGGTTCAAGGGAGAGAGAGAGGATATCCCGGTGATCTTTTTGACGGCACTGGAGGATGAGGGCAATGTGGTTCATGGACTGCAGTATGGTGACGATTATGTGACGAAGCCGTTTCGGACGAAGGAACTGATCGCAAGGATCTACGCAAACACCAGGAAAGCAGGTCGGGAGAAATTAGTGCCGGTACAAAAGGAGACGGGGACATTCAATGGAGGATATAACAATGGAGAGCTTCGTCTTGATGAGGATACGATGAGTGCGTACCGTGGACAATTGCGGATGGAGCTGACCTTAAGTGAATATCGTTTATTTCAGGTGTTTATGCATCACATCGGACAGATATTGACCAGAGAGCAGCTGATGGAACGCCTGTGGTCAGTCGATGAGGCCTTTGTGGATGACAATACGCTGTCCGTCTATATGAGGAGACTGCGGCAGAAGCTTGATGCAGGAAGAGAGATATCCTGCATTACGACAATACGCGGTGTGGGGTATCGGATGGAGTCACTGAAGGAGTAAAGAACCGGAGGACAGGTCCCGAAGGTGCAGCTAACGATGGAAGAAGGAATTGGAAGGCAGAGGAAGACGCCGGACAACGATGAAAGAAAGGATTGAAGGCAGGATAAAATGCAGGAAAGAGCAGTCAGATTTTATTTATGGAGCAGTATCCTTCTGACCGGGACATGCAGTGGCGCAGTATATCTGATATGTCGTGTGATGGTGGGAAATATGCAGACGGATCTTTGTCAGAGAATTACTTTGCTGGCGGGTCTTATTGTATTATGGATATACGGGGGCTGGAGTCTTAGCAGACTCAGTAGACAAGTGGACCGGACCGGGGATGTGCTGGAGGAGATTCTCGCAGACAGCGCTAGGGAGGAGGAAATTCGTCAGCCGGAAATGGTGTGGGAAGAGAAGTTGTTTCACCGATATCAGGAAGGCGTTGTCGGACGGCTGGAAAGCCATCTGTTGGAATGTGTTCATATATTGGGACAGAGAGAAGTGTCGCATCATGCAGAGCAGAGATATTTAAAAGAGATGATGACAGATATTTCTCATCAGATCAAAACCCCGCTGGCATCGCTTCAGGTGTTTTTGGACATCTTTGAGAAGGAGCTCACGAAGCCGCCGATGTCGGATATGGTTGTGCAGGCACGAAGACAGGCAGACCGAATTCACAGGCTGGTGATGGGGCTTTTGAAGCTGACACAGCTTGAATCCGGGATGCTTCCGATGGAAAAGGAAGTCTGTAACCTGGAAATGATGTTGCGGGAATGTGGTCAGCTGGTGGCAGATGGGTTCCGGGATAAACAGCTTCAAATCCATTATCACGGAGCGCATGATTGCAGGGTATGGTGTGAAAGGGAATGGATGACAGAGGCGTTTCAGAATCTGATCAAAAACTGTTGTGAGTATAGTCCGCAGGAAGGAACGCTACAGATCCTGTGGTCGGAGACGCAGATGGCATATATTGTGCAGATCAGCGATCAGGGACCGGGCATCGAGCAGGGCGAGCTCCCAAAGATATTCAACCGTTTTTACAGGGTTCACCGGAGTGGTCAGGAAGGCAGTCCGGAGGGTATAGGTATTGGGCTGGCACTTGCAAAGGAGATCGTGGAGCGGCAGGGAGGAACCCTTGTGGCATACAGCAGCACCGATGCACCAAGCTTTACCCGTTTTGAGGTAACTCTGTTAAAGAACTTGCATTGATCACAAAGCGGATAGGGCATGGGAAGGCTTTTAATGCTACTCCGGGAGACAGAGGATGCGGATGCGATCCTGTGCTGTCCGGGATACATGCCAGCGTTTGAAATACTGATGAGCTTCATCCAGATATTCCTGAGGAAGTCCGTTTTCGATACGCCAGATGTAGCGGCAGATCCTCTGGTAATGCAGAGGAAGCCAGCCTGCGGTCTGGGAACCGTTCTCCAATGGAAGGAATACTTCGTGAAGACCGGCTTCTGTCTCCTGCTGATAGATCTGTAAAAATACCGTAAGGATACAGAAAAGTTCATTGTCCTGATTTTGGGACAGATTCTCCTGTGTGAAATGAAGTGCCTCTTCGTAGTCGCGGAAGTCGATCATCGAGATCAGAGTGCTGACCGCATTGTCTCTGCTGACTGCGGTATTAGTGCTGCCATCCGTTGTCTGTGTCGCAATAAAGCGTTTACAGGCGTCAATCTCGACCTGATTATCCGGATAATATTCTTCGAGATAGGTCTTACGGTAGGTATGATAATCTTTCAGATTCTGTGCACCGCTGTCGTGCAGTACCCACGGTGTCTCCTGGTGTGGAACGGCAATGCGGTATCCGGCACGCGCAAATTCCTGACACTGGGACAGATCATAGAAATCCCATCCGGTAAACAGATCTGACCGCCAGAGGAAATCCTGTTGTGTCATCATAAGCAGTCCGTCGATCGCTTCAACAATAGCGAAGCTGCGGTTAGACGGAATCGGCACATCAAAATAATCATCGGAGGTTGTCAGCAGGTGGGAACGCAGTGCGCCGGTGCGCATTGGATTTGTCCAGATACAGCCGTTTTTGTGAAGCTGTTTCGTTCCAACCATACCGATCATACCGATCTGTGGGTTTTCCTGAAAGATTGCAAGTGTATCCTGAAGGAAGTTCTTATTAAGGATCAAAGCATCCTGATGAAGATATACTTTGTATTTGGCGTCGGTTTGAAGCATACCGGCATTGTAGCCCTCTGCCATGGAATTTGCACCGCGGATCGGCAGAACATTGACAACAAATTCCTCAGGAACCGTGAGCTGTTTGATATAAATCTCACACTCGTGAAGAGCGGACTCACTGTCGGTGCAAATAATAAAACTGACTTTTTGCGCATTCATATAGGCATCTTCCTTTCTGATCGATCATTATGCGGAATGTTATTATTTTCTCTTTTTCTTCTTTTTACTTTTATTATTTGACGGCTGGTTCGCTGCCGGTTCTGATGTCTCAAATACAAACGCCATGTCCTTTCGGAGCTTATAGTTGATGCCGAGCCCGATTCCGATCAGTGTGTAGAAGATTGGTGACAAAGCAACACAGGAATCGTTTGTCAGGCAGAGGATCAGGTACCCGATCACTGCACCAAGCACACCGACGCCGATAAAGGTCATATATTCGGAATAATGACATCTCCAGTAGATACGGATCGAATCGATCAGATACCAGCCGAAGAAGATCAGCAGTGCGATCAGTGAAAGCACACCGGTCTGCACACCAACCTGCAGATACATACAGTGCGGCTTGGTGATCAGCTCGTTGATATGACCGGAATTATACATGCCGACAAGGTCATTATTTGGAAATGCAATGATAAAGGTATCCGGACCGCTTCCGAGGAAGAAATATTTTTTCAGAAGAGGGATGGAACGATCCCACATGTAACCACGCATGTTGGCAAGCTTATAATGCTTGTCAAGATAAGGAACGCTCTCTTTGATCGTAGCAAGCTTCATCATAGCATTGTTGCCGCCGCGGCAATAGTAGCCGCTTTGTCCCTCTGTGTTCATCAGGTTGGAAAGATACCATGCATTGCCATCGATCGTAATCTCAAAACCATGGAAGGAATCATCCTGAACGGCTGCAAAGCTGAATGGGAAACGTGGGTCGGTGATATTGTTGGTCACACCGTCCTCTGCAAGTGCAAAACCAACTTCCTTGCCAGAGCCGTCTGTCAGCTCAAAATAGTCGGCTCCGTTTTTGTCCTGCAGCATCTTGATCACAAGCTGATCGTTTTTGGTGGTCTTGCCATTCTCTGCGGCGTTTCGCTCGGCAGACTGGTAGACAACCGTGACGTCATTCTCGTTTGTCTGGATCTCCTTGAGCGGATAATATTCTGCCTCAGAGGTAAACATCCCCTGCAGACGATTCAGCAAAACATTGTTGTTCATCGCATTGACGGCGAAGAAGGCGGCAATGATCAGAACGATACCGCTTGCCGCGATAATCCAGTTCTTGATGAAAACCTTTCTCATGCACAGAAGCATTACAATCAGTGAAACGGCAAGCGCAATGATACCGGCACGGGACTGGGATGCAAACAGGATAATAACGACGGCAACAAGTAATACGGCACTTGCAATACGCTGCCAGAACTTTTTGACGGCAAAGATCAGTGTCAAAAGAACCGGAATGGTAAGTGCAGCATAAAATCCAACATAGTTTGGATTATATAAGGTCATATAAGGACGCCCCTTTTCGAAGTTAAAAACGAGCTCTTCCTTGTAAGTAGACGGCTTGATCAGGCTCTGACCAAACTTAGTCTGGAAAAAGTCATGACCGAACGCCTGGGAAAGACCGAGGAATGACATGATGGCAATACCGATCATAAACCAGTTCATGGTTCGCTTCAAAGCCGATTCACTTTGCATGATAAAAAAGCTGTAGTAAACCATCAGACCGTACCCGAGAAGTACCCAGACAGATTCAAACTGCTCGAAGATTCCGTGGAAAGAGAAATAGGAATACTTGGATGCGATCGCAGAGAGAAGAGACAGTCCGCAGTAAACAGCGATCGGAATGAGCTGCTTGATCCAGATTGGATTCTTCTCAACGGCAAAGAAAAGATATATCAGGCAAAAGACCAGATAGCCACAGGTGATGATGATCCAGACCATTTTAAAATATAAGAAAAAGTCTGTGACATCCGTGTAGGTGGTAAACCACTCAAACTGGCCAAGATTGTTGTTATAGTTATGCATCATCGTGATCAGCGGAATGATCGCAAGAAATGCAATAATTGGAAGCAGCAGACCAAGAGGGAACTTTTCTTCCTTCTGGGGCTGTTTTCGTTTGTTTTTGTTGTAAGACATAATTTCCTCCAGATAATATTATATTTACTTCGTAAAGTAACTCTTTCTAATTATAAACGTTTTCTTATGATTTCTCAACCGAAAAAGGAAAAACAGTGAGAGTCTCTTCTTATGTGCGTCTTCTTATGTGTATAGGATTGCCCCCTTTTAAATTGTGATAAGATATGTTATGATAACGGCAATGGTTAAGAATTAAGGAGCCGGACAGAAGGCTTCGGAGTGAGGATAGATATGGATAATTATAATGGAGAACGAGAAATGCCGGACAGATATTCGCTGAGAGGTAAGGTCTTTCATCGCCTGAGAGAGGATATACTGTCTGGAAAGTATGCACAGAATGATGAGCTGAGAGAGGCGGCGATCAGTAAGTCCATGGGGGTTTCCAGAACGCCGGTCAGGGAGGCATTAAGACAGCTTGAGCTGGAGGGGCTTGTGACGATCATTCCCAACAAGGGAGCTTACGTTAATGGCATCACCGCGAAGGACATTTTTGATATTTATGAGATCCGCTCTTATCTGGAGGGGCTTTGTGCCAAGTGGGCGTGCCGCAATATTACGGAGGAGCAGCTTGACAATCTGGATGAGATCACATATCTGAGTGATTTTCATATCCAGAGAGAACACTGGGAACAGATATTTGAACTGGATAACCGTTTCCATCTGCTGTTGTACAAGGCATGCGGCAGTACGGTGCTGGAGCATATTCTGTCGGACTATCATCATTATGTGGAGCGTGTCCGTAAGAATACGTTGTCCTCGCAGGGGCGTGCCGGCAAAGCGGCCGAAGAGCACAAGGCTATCTTAAACGCAGTCCGCGAGAAGAACGAGGAGCTGGCAGAGAAGCTTGCCAATGAGCACATTTACCGTTCCCTGGAAAATATTAAGAAGCAGGGCATGGAAAATCTGATGAAATAGACAAAGAGCCTGCGAGGGCTCTTAATGCGATGACAGGGGAGAAACAGGGGAAAGATATCAATGGAAAAAGAAATGAAAAATTACGACCCTTATAAAAGGACAATCTTATTTTTTGCATCCTTGGTCAATATTATATTAATGACAGCAATTTTTGCGTATGCCTGGTATGGTTACTATGCATCGACCATGTACCAGCTGACCTTCTACCGCAAAGGACATTATGCACTGCTTGCTTTGTATGCGCTGCTGATGTTCTTCTTTTCGACCATGTACGGCGGACTCAAGATCGGACAGCTTCGCCGGATCGAGGTGATGCTGTCTCAGTATCTGAGTCTTTTGTTTACGAATATAGTAGCATATATGGTGATCTGCCTTCTGGCGTTTGGCTTTGTAAATCCGGGGCAGCTTTGCCTGGTATTTCTGGTAGAGATGATCGTTTCTACAATATGGAATGTGATCATTATCTATTTTTATAACCGTATTTTCCAGCCATGGAAGATCCTGCTGATCTACGGGGAACGTCCGGCCGCCGATCTGGTGTATAAGGTGGAGGCAAGAAGAGACAAGTATGCGATCTACGATGCGATCAATGTGGATGAGGGCATTGATGCGATCGCCGAGAAGATGAAGTCGTTTCAGGCGGTGATCATCGGTGATATTTCTGCCATCAAGCGAAATGATATTCTGAAATACTGCTATGCGCATAAGATTCGTGCATATGTGATTCCGAAGGTGTCTGATATTATTCTGATGGGAGCGGACCGGATCCATGTATTTGATACACCGTTTCTTTTGTCGAAGGGATATACGTTAAGCTTTGACCAGCGTTTTGCCAAGAGAACACTTGATCTGGTCATTGCCGTACCGCTTACGGTACTTTTATCGCCGGTGATGCTGCTGACGGCTCTTGCAATCAAGCTGTATGACAGAGGACCGGTATTTTACAGGCAGGTGCGCTGCACCAAGAACAACCGGGAGTTTGAGATCATCAAGTTCCGCAGTATGATCGTCAATGCAGAGAGCGACGGCGTGGCGAAGTTAGCCTCAGAGAATGACAGCCGTATCACACCGGTCGGTCATTTTATCCGCGCTACACGTATTGATGAGCTGCCGCAGCTGTTTAATATCATTCGTGGGGATATGTCCTTTGTGGGACCAAGACCGGAGCGGCCGGAGATCATTAAAGAATACTGTGAGAATATGCCGGAATTTGCATTCCGTACCAGAGTGAAGGCGGGACTCACCGGATTTGCTCAGGTCTACGGCAAATATAATACAACTCCTTACGATAAGCTGAAGCTGGATCTTTTCTATATTGAGAATTACTCCTTCTGGATGGATCTCAAGCTGATCCTGATGACCGTGAAAACAGTCCTGAAAAAGGACGCTACGGAGGGCATTGCCGAGGGACAGGTGACAGCGCAGAAGGATGTGGCGGATCAGGATCCGGAATCAGTCGAAGAAATTGTGAAGGAAATCGTGAAAAAGTAGCGGGGATATTGGAATATGAAGGCATTGATAGTCACAAGGGTGAGCGGATTTTTGCCGCAGTTTGAAGCCAATAATGTGAAGATACTGCAGGAGATGGGCTTTGAGGTTCATTATGCTGCTAATTTTAATACGGTTGTATACGGAAAGGATAATCATCGTCTGGACGGGATGGGTCTGACCTGTCATCAGATCGATTTTGAGCGTTCACCGTTCTCGCCGGGCGTAAGCAAAGCATACCGGCAGTTAAAGAAGCTTTTAGAGCAGGAGAATTTTGACCTGATCCATTGTCATATGCCGATGAGTGGTGTTGTGGCACGTCTGGCAGCACAGGCGGTACGTAGGAAAACAGGACGCAAGGTGCCTGTTCTTTATACGGCGCACGGTCTTCATTTTTATGAGGGAGCACCGTGGAAGAACTGGATCTATTATCCGGTGGAGCGTTATCTGTCCCGATTTACGGACAGATTGATCCTGATCAATGACGAGGATTACCGCAGAGCGCAGAGCTTTCCGGTGCGTGGGAGCGTAGAGCGGATCATGGGAATCGGCATGCGGCTGGATGCACTGCAGGACAGCCGGAAGACCGATTATACCATGGGGAAGACCGATGCAAAGGTGGATCTTTATGAACGCTACAGCATTCCGGACAATTATGGAATACTGATCAGCGTCGGAGAGCTGACGAAGCGAAAGAATCATATTGTGATGATCGATGCGATGAAAGAGCTGTTGGATCTTCCTCTGGTCTATGTGATCTGCGGATCGGGACCGTGGGAGGACAAGCTTAAGGAGCATGTGAAGGAGCAGGGGCTTGAGAACCGCGTCAAGTTTGCCGGCTATGTGGATGAGGTGCCGGCGATGCTTCGCAAGGCAGATTGTTTTGTGTTTCCGTCCTTTCAGGAGGGACTGCCGGTAGCTGTGATGGAAGCAATGGCAGTGGGACTGCCGGTGATCGCCACAAGGATCCGCGGAATCACTGATCTTCTGGAACATACGCAGGGCGGTTATCTGGTCGATGACTGGGAGCCGGAGAATTACGCCGTGAAGGTGCGCCGTATGTTTTCGGAACGGGGCGGCAAAAGTGAGACAGACCGCGAGACGAGACGAGGTGAGATGGGACGATGGAACCGCAGAAGAGTCAGGGACTTTGCTCTTCCGGTGGTAGAGCGCAAAATGCGTGAGATTTATCAGTCCGTGATGGAGGAGATCAATGAAAACACTACAAATACTGATGTCAACCTATAATGGAGCCGAATATATCAGAGAGCAGCTTGATTCGCTTCTGGAGCAGGACTGTGAGAAATATGCGAAGGCATCCTTTCAGATACAGATCCGGGATGACGGTTCGGTAGATGGAACACAGGATATTCTGGAGGAATATGCCGTAAGATATCCCGGGAAGCTCCATTGGTATCAGGGAGAGAACGTCGGCGTGATCCGAAGCTTTTTTGAACTGCTTTCGCGGGCGGACGAGGCTGATTATTATGCGTTCAGCGATCAGGATGATTACTGGATGCCGGATAAGATGACAAGTGCCATCGAACGTCTGGAGACAATGACAAAGGAGAAACCGGCACTTTACTGCTGTAGGCCAAAGCTTGTCGATCAAAAGCTGCAGCCGCTTACCTCAGAGATTGAACGGCCGCCGATGCGTCCGGGCTTTTGCAATGCCATGATCGAGAATATTGTGACAGGCTGTACGGCGGTATTTAACCGGGTGATGCGTGATATGATAGCCAGGGAACTTCCGCAGTTTACGGTGATGCATGACTGGTGGCTTTATCTGACAGCAGTCTGCTTTGGTGAGATTTATTATGATGAGACGCCGCATATTTGTTACAGACAGCATCAGGGCAATGTTCTCGGAACCAAGACAAAGCGCATGGATGAATGGAAAATGCGCCTGAAAAGATTCCGGGGCAATCGTGGGAATATCAGTCATCAGCTGGAGGAGTTTGTCCGTATTTTCGGGCAGACGGAACCGGACAATGAAAATATTAAACTCGCAGTAAAATTTCTGGAGGTTCGCAAGTCTTTCGTGGCAAGAAGCCGTTTCTTAAAGGAGTCAGGGATTTACAGACAGCGTCCGGAGGATGATCGGATCTTTCATATTATATTGCTGCTTGGTAACTATTAATACAGGAAAGGATCGGAGGAGACAGGCAGTTCATGAGCATGTTGGCAAAGGTTGGCAGATTCTGCCGGGATTACGGTGTCATTTATACTGCAAGAAAGGTACTTTACCGCACCTACATCAAATATTATCTGGGGGGCAGATACTGTCCGTTTGCAATATCGGAGGAGGAGCGAAATAAGCAGTCTGCCTGGGTGCCGGATAGAAAGGTAAAGATCAGCATTGTGGTACCGCTTTACAATACAAACGAGGAGTTTCTGGTGCAGATGCTGCAGTCTGTGATGGATCAGACCTATGCGGACTGGGAACTTTGTCTGGCAGATGCCAGTGATGATGAGGCATGCCGTGCGAGGATTGCAGAGCTTGTGCATAAGGCACAGGAAAAGGACGGGCGCATAAGCTATCAGAGACTTGCGTCCAACGAGGGAATTTCGGAGAATACCAACCGTGCGATCGAAATGAGCACAGGCGACTATATTGCGTTATTGGATCATGATGATCTTCTGCATCCGTCAGCACTTTACGATGTGATGCAGCAGATCAATTATCATCAGGGAGAGTTTGTGTATACGGATGAGCTTTCGTTCGACGGAACAACAAACCGTGTGCAGAATATCCACTTCAAACCGGATTTTTCGCCGGAAAGTTTTCGCAGCAACAATTACATCTGTCATTTTTCTGTATTTTCCAGACGCCTTCTGGAAAAGGTGGGAGGCTTCCGGAGTGAATTTGACGGAAGTCAGGATTATGATATGCTGCTTCGTCTGACGGATGAAGCGGACAATATCTGTCATGTATCAAGGGTTCGTTATTACTGGAGGATTCATGCCGGCTCTGTGGCATCCTCCTCTGCGGCAAAGCCGTATACGATAGATGCCGGGAAACGGGCCTTGGAGGAGCATCTTATGCGCCGCGGGATTGTCGGCAGAGTGCAGGCGGCAGAGGGCTATGGACCGTTTTACCGGGTACATTATGATGTGCCGCAGGATACAAAGGTGCTTGTAATGGCAGAGACGGAGCGGCTGGCGGAGAAGCTTAAAAAGGAGTTGTCCGGGCTTCCTTATGAGATTGAGATCCACCCGGTGGTGCAGCCGAGGTTTGATGTGGATGAAAAGCAGTTTGATGTAATCGTGATGGTGCGTGCCGGATACCGCCCGGATCAGCCGGACGGGGCATGGCTGACGGAGCTTTTGTCCTGCCTTGTGCCAAGGGAGAATATGGTCGCAGCGCCGGTTGTCTATGACGGTCGGGGAAGGATCTTTCATGCGGGCTATGGTTATCGTCCGGACCGTCCGGAACAGATCATGAGCCTGTACCGGGGCGTGCCGGGAAAGGATCCCTCCTATATGTACCGCCTTGCATTCAGGCAGAATGTTTCTCTGGTGGGAGGTGCGGTGCTTGCTGTCCGGGAAGAGGTATACAGTGACTGGGTGGAGGAAAATCTGGAGGTGGGAACCAAGAAATGGAACGGCTGGGGTGCCTTTTCAGATCAGACCTGGTTTTCTTTTTGCCTCAAGGCGAAAAAGCGCTGGGGAGACTGCGTATATACGCCGTATGTATCCTTTACGAAGCTGCAGGGGCTGACCTGGCGCCAGAAGCAGAGATGCTCAAAGGCGAGTCAGGAGCACTGGCATCTGTTTTTTGCGATGTGGGATCGCATGCTGAAGAAGGAAGACCCGCATGGCAATCCGGGCATGAATATTTTTGGAAAATATTATTTTTTGGGTAAGAGCAATACTTTACTTTTATAATTTAGTGCGTTATGATAATAGATGCGGTTAAGACCGGCAGAAAAGCCGGAACCGTCACACAGGAGGGAAATATGAAGTATGATTATTTGATCGTGGGCGCAGGTCTGTTTGGCGCGGTGTTTGCGAGAGAGATGACGGATCAGGGAAAGAAATGTCTTGTCATTGAGAAGAGAGATCATATTGCAGGCAACATTTATACCGAAGAGGTCGATGGGATTCATGTTCATCGTTATGGTGCACACATTTTCCACACTTCTGACAAAAAGATCTGGCAATATGTAAACCGGTACACGGAATTTAATCAGTATATTAATTCACCGGTTGCTGTTTACGGGGACGAGCTTTACAATCTTCCGTTTAATATGAACACGTTTAGTAAGATGTGGGGGATTAAGACACCGGCGGAAGCAAAGGCGATCATTGATAAACAGATCATGGATGCCGGGATCGGTGAACCTGCAAATCTTGAGGAGCAGGCGATCCGTCTGGTGGGAACGGATGTGTATGAGAAGCTGATCAAGGGGTATACCCAGAAGCAGTGGGGCAGGAAATGTACGGAGCTTCCGGCATTTATCATAAAGAGACTGCCGCTGCGTTTTACCTACGATAATAATTATTTCAATGACCGTTATCAGGGAATCCCGATAGATGGCTATACGAAGATGGTAGAACGCCTTCTGGATGGAATCGAGGTACGGTGCAATACGGACTATTTTAAGGTTCGTGAACAGATTGAAGCGGATACAACGGTGTATACAGGACCGATTGATGAATATTTTGGATACAGTCTGGGACATTTGCAGTATCGTTCTCTGCGGTTTGAAACAGAGAAGTTAGACTGTGAGAATTACCAGGGGAATGCCGTGGTGAATTATACGGCGGCGGATGTGCCATACACGCGTATTATCGAGCATAAGCATTTCACGTTTGGCACACAGCCGGTGACGGTGATCACCAGAGAGTATTCTTCCGAATGGAAGCCGGGCGAGGAACCATATTATCCGGTCAACGATTCCAGAAATACGGAGTTGTATCAGCAGTATCATGCACTGGCAGAGAAGGAGAGCGGTCTGATCTTTGGGGGAAGATTGGGACAATATCAGTATTTTGATATGGACAAGGTGATCGCATCTGCTCTGGCATGTGCAGCGTCACAGAAGTAACAAGGGGAACTGTGACAGGAGAATGGATTAAATGGGGCGATGGCGGATAGAAATGGAGGAATAATATGAGATCCGTTATGAAGCGAATGATGGTAATTGTAATGATCGTGGCAGTTCTTACTGCACAGATGCCGGGGAAAGCAGCTGCGGCAGCAAAGCCGATCATGATGTCGTTGAACTACAGCACAGTTCTGGTGAAAGTGCATGGGAAACAGACACTGGGTGTTTCATCGATTGCGCCAAATGGAGCAAGTAAGGCGGTGAAGTATGAGATCGCCAACCGAAAGGTCGCAACCGTATCCAAAAAGGGTGTGGTCAAAGGAAAGAAAATAGGAGTAACAACAATTCGTGTTACTTCAAAGAAAAACAAAAAACTTAGAAAGTTGGTCAAGGTTATTGTAGCAGACAAGGTTCCGACAAAGGTAAAGATGTCTTCTTCATTGAAGATGAGGGTTGCACAGAAAAAGACCTTAAAGGCATCGGTCAGTCCTGCAAAGATGTTGAAAGTATATAAGAAGGGATCCTGGATAAGTACAGATACAGAGACGGTGTCCGTATCCTCGAAGGGAGTTCTTACTGCACACAGGGAAGGAACAGTTTCCGTTATATTTACAACATTGAATGGAAAACGTGCAGTCTGTCAGGTGACAGTGATGGCCGATCAGGCAGCTGCGGCTACAGCTACAGCTGTTCCGGCAGCAGTGAATACGCCGGTACCGGCACAGCCTTCTTCCGGTGCAGCAGTGACAAGCGCCGGTGCAGTAACACGGTAGACACAGAAGAATATCAGATACATAATTTAGCACTCTTTATGAAAGAGTGCTAAATTTTTCTTGACAATTATTTTATTTCGTACTAAGATATCTACCAGAATGATTGTTAGCAGTCGATAAGAGTGATTGCTAATTGACAAAATGGCAGATTTTTTTGCATTTCAGACAGAATGCATATAAAGGAAGAAACAGGAGGTTGTAATTATGCAGATGGAAAAAGGCAGTTTATCAATTGAATCAGAGAATATGTTCCCGATCATTAAGAAATGGTTATATTCGGATCATGATATTTTTGTTCGCGAGCTGGTGTCCAACGGCTGTGATGCGATCACGAAGTTAAAGAAGCTGGAGGTTATGGGAGAGTATGATTTCCCGGAGGACTATAAGGCGAGCATTCAGGTTGAGGTAAGCCCGGAGCATAAGACATTGTCATTTACCGATACCGGTATCGGCATGACGGAGGCTGAGGTTAAGGAGTATATCAATCAGGTTGCATTTTCCGGTGCGACGGATTTCCTGGAGAAATATAAGGACAAGACAAATGAGGATCAGATCATCGGTCATTTTGGTCTTGGTTTTTATTCCGCATTTATGGTTGCAGACAAGGTAACAATCGATACCCTTTCCTGGCAGAAGGATGCGGTTCCGGTTCACTGGGAGTCCGAGGGCGGCATCAATTTCGAAATGTTTGACGGAGATAAGAAGGAAGTCGGAACGAAGATCACACTGTATCTGTCCGAGGACAGTGTAGAGTTTGCAAATGAGTACCGTATCAAGGAGATCATTGAGAAATACTGCTCCTTCATGCCGGTGAATATTTATCTTTCCAAGGAAGGAGCCGAGCAGGAGTACGAGACGATCGACGCAGCAGATATCCGTGAGGATGATGTCGTTGTTGAGAAGTTTACCGAGGAGGCAAAGACCGAGGAGAAGGAGAATGAAAACGGCGAGAAAGAGACCGTTGAGATCTCACCGGCTAAGGAAAAGGCAAAGATCAACAAGCGTCCGGTATCCTTAAGTGATACGACACCTCTGTGGATGAAGCATCCGAATGAGTGTACCGATGAGGAGTACAAGAGTTTCTACCGTAAGGTATTTAATGATTACAAGGAGCCTTTATTCTGGATTCATCTGAACATGGATTATCCATTTAATCTGAAGGGCATTTTATACTTCCCGAAGGTAAATACACAGTATGATAATCTTGAGGGAGTGATCAAGCTCTATAATAACCAGGTATTTATCGCCGATAATATCAAAGAAGTTATTCCGGAGTTTCTGATGCTGTTAAAGGGTGTGATCGATTGTCCGGATCTGCCACTGAATGTATCACGAAGCGCACTGCAGAACGATGGCTTTGTTAAGAAGATTTCTGACTACATTACCAAGAAGGTTGCGGACAAGCTGTCCGGTATGTACAAGGTTGACCGCGAGAATTACGAGAAATACTGGGATGATATCAGTCCATTCATCAAGTTTGGCTGCCTGAAGGATCAGAAATTCCAGGAGAAGATGAAGGATTTTATCATCTTTAAGAATCTGGACGATAAGTTCATTACCCTGCCGGAGTATGTGGAGAATGTCAAGGGCAATGATGAGGAGCAGCCGGAGGTTGTGGATGCTGAGGATGTCGCAAAGGAGGAAGCCGGCGAGGAGACCGAGACGAAGGAAGAGGAGCCGACGACCGTTTACTATGTGACGGATGTACAGCAGCAGAGTCAGTATATCAATCTGTTCAGGGAGCAGGGAATGGATGCTCTGATCCTTGCGCATACGATTGACCAGCCATTCATCACACAGTTAGAGCAGAGTGAGGATGTCAAGGTACACTTCCAGAGAATTGATTCCGATATTTCCGATTCCATGAAGGAAGAAGGCGATGAGGAGACATTAAAGAAGCAGACAGAGACACTCAGTGATGTCTTCAAGAAAGCGCTCGGCAAGGATCAGCTTGAGGTGCAGGTCCAGAATCTGAAGAATGAGAATATCTCTTCTATGATCACGTTGTCCGAGGAGACACGCCGTATGCAGGATATGATGAAGATGTACAGCGCAGGCGGCATGGGCATGGATATGAGCATGTTTGGCGGCGGAGAGACTCTGATCTTAAATGCCAACAACGCTCTGGTCAAGTATATCCTTGAGCATACAGAGGGAGAGCATGTCGATATGTTCTGCAAGCAGCTTTATGATCTGGCAATGCTTGCCAATAAGCCGCTTCCTGCAGAGGAGATGACGGATTTTGTTGCACGCAGCAATGAGATCATGCTTCTTCTGACACAGGAGTAATATAATGTCCGGTGCAGACCGGATATGCATAAATTGTACCAAGAAGCCGGTGTTTTGGGGCATCCCAGAGCATCCGGCTTCTTTTGTTGAAAATATGCACAAAGGATTGCGGGATAAGTGATAAATAATTGACATTTTTTTGTTAATAAGAATATTGACCAATGGTCATTTTTGTGATATAGTACCCTTTAGATTAAAGAAAATGACTACCGGTCATTTTTTGAAAAATGAAAAGAGAAAGGAAGGAAAGTCATGAAGAAACTTGCAGAATTTATCACCAAGCATAAAAATATCATTATTTTGCTTGCTGTGATCCTGCTGATTCCAAGTGGGATCGGTTATGTTTCTACGAGAGTGAATTATGATATTCTGAGTTATCTCCCGGACAGTCTTGAGACGGTTAAGGGACAGGATGTCATGGTAGATGAGTTTGGTATGGGTGCCTTTTCCATGATCGTTGTGGAGGATATGTCGATGAAGGATGCGGCAGCCCTGGAGAAGAAGATCGAGGCGATCGATCATGTGGAGGATGTCCTCTGGTATGACGATGCACTGGATATCTCCGTGCCGACCAAGATGATGCCGGATAAGCTTCGGAAGGCATTTTTTAACGGAGATGCGACGATGATGATCGCGCTCTTTGATAATACGACGTCGGCGGATGATACGATGGATGCGATCGCCAATATCCGTAAGACGGTTGGAAAGAGTGCATTTGCCGCCGGTATGTCCGGTGTCGTTACCGACATCAAGGATCTGGCGCTCAAGGAAATGCCGGTATACGTTATGATCGCAGCAGCTCTGGTGCTTGTGGTGCTGCTGATCACGATGGAGTCGTTTGTGACACCGTTAATTTTCCTGGCGACGATCGGTATGTCGATCGTGTATAACCTTGGAAGCAACTTTATGCTGGGTGAGATCTCGTACATCACACAGGCGTTGGCGGCGGTGCTTCAGCTGGCGGTCACGATGGATTATTCCATCTTCCTGCTGGAAAGCTATGAGGCGAACAAGGAGAGATTCCCTGACGATAACAAGCGTGCGATGAAGCATGCGATCACGAATACCTTCGTATCCGTATCGAGCAGCTCCCTGACAACGATCGCCGGATTCCTGGCACTTTGCTCCATGACCTTCCGTCTTGGTACGAATATCGGAATCGTTATGTCAAAGGGTGTTATCATCGGTGTGATCGCCTGTGTAACTGTTCTTCCGGCATTGATCCTCACTTTTGACAAGGCAATTGAGAAAACTTCTCATAAATCACTCTTGCCAAATCTGGACGGTCTGTCTAAGATAATTGTGAAGTATCACTGGGTAGCACTGGCACTGTTTGTTGTGCTGATCGCGCCTGCAGCTTATGGTAATGCCAACTACAAGATTTACTATAACATTGATTCGTCTCTTCCAAAGACGATCCCTAGTGCAATCGCCAATGATAAGCTTTCCGAAGAATTTGATATGAGTAATATGCATATCGTTCTGATGAAAAACGGCGACCTGTCCGCAAAGGACAAAAAGAACATGAGCAATAAGATCGAGGAGGTTGATGGAGTAAAATGGGTGATCGGTCTTAGTTCGCTGATCGGACCGAACATGCCGGAGAGCATGATCCCGGACAGCCTGCGGGATATCCTTCAGACGAAGGATTACGAGCTGATGTTTATCTGCTCGGATTACAAGTCGGCGACGGATGAGGTCAATGCGCAGATCGCGGATATCAATAAGATCGTAAAGAGCTATCAGAAGGGTGCCATGGTTATTGGTGAGGCACCGCTGATGAAGGATCTGCAGGATGTAACGGATGTCGATCTGAAAAATGTAAATACGATCTCCATCGCGGCGATCTTCTTGATTATCTTGATTACCTTTAAATCCATCTCAATTCCGATCATTCTCGTATCGGTTATTGAGTTTGCAATTGCCTGCAACATGTCCGTTCCGTATTACACGAATACATCGCTTGCGTTTGTAACGAGTATCGTTATCGGAACGATCCAGCTTGGTGCGACCGTCGATTATGCGATTCTGATGACGAGCCGTTATCACAAGGAAAGGATCAACGGAGCGACAAAAGCAGAGGCTGTTGGAATTGCCCACAGAACTTCGATCAAGTCCATTTTGACAAGTGGTTTCGGATTCTTCGCCGCAACCTTCGGTGTGAGTCTGTATTCACAGATAGATATGATCAAATCAATTGTAACCCTGCTTGCACGTGGTGCAGTGATCAGTATGATCGTTGTTATCTGCATCCTTCCTGCAATGCTCTGGCTGTTTGACGGAGTGATCGTGCGGACTTCTTGGGATATGCGCAAGGCAGGAATTGTTCAGCGAGACAAGGCAGCAAAGAAAGAAAAGTTATCGTAAAGAGGATTAGCAGAAAGGATGTATTGTTATGAGAAAGAATATGAAACGAATCTTAGCGTTAGGCTTAACAGGTCTTCTGACAGCAGGTCTTCTGACGGGCAGTGTGGAGTATGCCGGTCATACATTCGCAGTAGATGCCATGGCAGCAAGTGTGTCAAGCACAGAGAAGGTTAAGACAAGCGAGTCAGGCGGACTGGATAAGGAGGATGTATCCAAGCAGGAAACAGTATATGTCAATACAGATGCGGCAGGTCAGGTAAAGGATGTTGTAGTATCTGACTGGCTGAAAAACTCCGGCATTAACGGAACCGTAAAGGATGTATCTGATCTGACGGATATTGAGAATGTTAAGGGTGATGAGAAGTTCACACAGAGCGGTGATTCCCTGACATGGAATACCGGTGATAAGGATATTTATTATCAGGGTAAGACAGACAAGAATCTGCCGGTAAGCATGAATATTACTTATAAGCTGGATGGTAAGGAGACAGCACCGAAGGATCTGATCGGTAAGAGTGGTAAGGTCGAGATGACGATCAAGTATACAAACCACTCTAAGCAGACCGTTTCACTGGGGGGAAAGCAGACAGATATTTATACACCGTTTATGATGGTGACAGGAATGATCCTTCCGGTTGATAAGTTTGAAAATGTAACAATTGACAATGGTACACTCGTATCTGAGGGTGACAATGATGTTGTTGTTGCTTATGGATTCCCGGGTCTGGCAGAAAGTCTTGATCTGGATAACCTTGACTTTGGTGATGATATGGATATCGATACCTCAAAGATCAGTGACAAGATTACCGACACTGTTACGATCAAGGCGGATGTCAAGAATTTCGAGATGAATTCCACTTATACAGTAGCAACGAATCAGCTGTTCAATGAGCTTGATTTTGACAAGATTGATGATATGGACGATTTTACGGATAAGATTGATGATCTGACCGATGCTTCTTCTCAGCTTGTCAATGGAAGTAAGAAGCTTCATGAAGGTACGGAGAAGTTAAGTGACAGCTTTTCCGAATATGCAGATGCGGTTAAGACAGCCAAGGATGGCGTAGGTACACTTAAGGATGGTGCCGGTACATTAAAGACCGGTATCGTAAGTTATACAAAGGGAACCGATAAGCTGCTTAATGGCGTGACCACTTATGTAAAGGGTGCCAAGACACTTTCAAAGGGTGTGCAGGCGTATACGACAGGAACAAGCCAGCTGGTTGATGCAATTGGTCAGCTTCGTACCGCAACAAAGGATCTTCCGGCACAGTATGAGAAGCTCGGGAGCGGTGTAGATACCTATGTGGCTTCTGTTAATAAACTTCTGGCAAAGGACAATATGGATCAGATGACGACAGGAACCAAGAGCTTAAAGGAGGGCATTGGTCAGCTGGATGATGGTCTTGGTCAGGCACAGCAGGGTGTTACTGCCCTGAATGCAGCAGCGAACAAGCTGAAGAAGACAGACGAGCTGGATCAGTGTGTTGCAGGTCTTGAGGCAATGGAGAAGCAGTACGAGGCAGCCGCAGCAGCCGGTGATGCCAGTGCAAAGCAGGCAGCCGCAGCACTTCAGGGCGCGATCCAGTATATTCAGGGCGGCGAGCAGGTGGCCGATGCTGTAGATGCAGCAACAAACGGCAAGGCAGATGGAGATGCCGATAAGAATGGTCAGACAGATCTGGCAGTCGCTCTTGCAACTATGAAGGCAGCAACCGACAAGACTGCAACCGGACAGAATCTGTACACAGGTGCAGCTTCTCTGGAGACGGCAGCCGGCACAATGTCCGGCTATGCATCACAGCTTCGTGACAGCTCCAAGGCTCTGACCGATGGAAATGCACAGATGAAGGCAGGCGTGACACAGTTATCTGACAGCATCAATCAGATGAACACAGCGGCAGGAACGCTGACGGACAATAACAAGGCACTTAACGATGGTGCATCCGGACTGATCAAGAATGCATCCACGATTACAAAGGGAGCAAAGAAACTGACTGGCAACAGCAGCAAGCTTCGCAAGGGAGCAGTGCAGCTTCAGCAGGGAACCGGCACACTGTTTGCCGGTATGACAAAGCTTGTTAATGCAACAGGAGCCGTTTCAGATGGCATTTCTTCCCTTAATGATGGTGCTTCTACTCTTGAAAACGGTATGAACGAGTTCGATAAGCAGGGTATCAGCAAGATCGCAGATGCGGTAACGGAAATGTTAGACAGTGCAGATGATCTGAACGACAGACTTTCCAAGATCAGCAGTATCTCCGGTGATTACACAAGCTTCAGCGGCAATGCGGATGGAATGGACGGAAGTGTGAAGTTCATCATGGCAACCGAAGAGCTGACAGCAGACGAAGATTAATCAAAGAACTTCAGATGTCCGGCGACAGATGACGTCCGGGCAGATAGAAATGAGGGATGATATGGCTGAGCGTGTTGCAGAAAAAAAGAAGCAGAAGCAGGAAGCTCTGCTGATGTCGGCATTCGAGCTGTTTACCTCCAAGGGAATCAATAATACCTCCATTTCCGATATTGCCAAGCAGGCAAAGATGGCGAAGGGAACCTTTTATCTTTATTTCAAAGACAAATACGATATCAGGGATCGTCTGATCGCCAACAAAGCAAGTAAGCTTTTTGAATGTGCCAAGGAAGCAATGGAGAATCAGGAATTTTCCGGTTTGGAAGATAAAGTTATTTTTCTGGTCAATCATGTCGTAGATCAGTTAAATGAGAATAAGGCACTGATGCGTTTTATCTCCAAAAATCTCAGTTGGGCGATGTTTTCCCATATCCGTATTTCCAATATGGGGAATATGAACTGTATGGATATCTTTGATGATATTCTGGGAGAATCCGACAGGAACTTCCGACAAAGGGAATTGATGATCTATATGATCGTGGAGCTGGTTAGTGCATCCTGCTACAGTGTGATCTTAAACGGAACACCCTGTAGTCTGGAGGAGTTAAAGCCTGAGTTAGACAGAGCAATATGTGGACTGATGAAGCAGTTTGAAGAATAAAGGGGCATACAATAAAAGAAGAGGATACCCGGGTTGATGAGACCGGGTATCCTCTTGCGTTTCTGTAGAAAATATGGCATCATGAAAGGTAAGAACATAAGAAGAGGAGGCGTTGGAACAGTGAATGAAGGTCTGCAGGAGTATGCACACCGTCTGCGTGTGATGGGACAGTTAAGCAGTGCCGAGTATGCGGAGCTTATCCGTTTCCGGGATGGGGAGCTCTTACAGCTTTTGTGCAGCTATACGGAGCAGATCCGCAAAAGCAGACCGGATTCATCCATTATGTGGGTGGGAACCATTGACCTGACCTCCTATTGCAAGAATAACTGTTATTATTGCGGCATGCGCAGAGATAACCGGTTTGCTGAGCGTTACCGGATGAGCACGGAGGAAGTGGTGGCGTGCTGCCTGGAAGGATTGGAGCATGGAATTTCCTGCTTTTTGCTGCAGGGTGGCGAGGATCTGTGGTATACACCGGATGTGGTTGCAGACATGATCCGGCGTATCTGTAGTCTGTCGGAGGATGTGACGGTACTTTTGTCCCTCGGCGAGAAGTCAAGAGCAGTTTATCAGAAATGGAGGGATGCCGGTGCGACCGGGTATATTTTATGTCATCAGACCGCCAATGACAGCTTTTATAGGAAGCTTCATCCGGCGCAGATGTCCCTTCTTCGCCGGAAACAATGCTTGTGGGAGCTAAAGGAGCTTGGCTATCTGGTGGGAAGTGGTTTTATGATCGGCACACCGTATCAGCGTGTGGCAGAGCTGGCGGACGAGTTTGCGTTTCTGAGACAGCTTGCACCGGATATCATGATGGTCGATACCTTTCTGGCGGCGAACGGGACGCCGTTTGAGCAGGAGCGTAACGGTATGCCGGATCTGACCTATCTGATACTGTCCCTGCTGCGTCTGTCGTTTCCGGATATTTATCTGCCGGTATCACAGACGGTAGAGCTTACGGACAGAGAAGGCGTTTTGCGCGGTGTGCAGGCGGGAGCAGATATGGTACTGGCGGATCTGACACCGGAGCCGCTTCGTAGGAAGTATCACTGCTTTAAAGGACGGTTAATGCGTGGTCAGACGGGAGCAGGGAAGCTGGAGAAGTATCGCAGGAGCCTGCAGGAGGCACATTATGAGATTGCAGATATACACAGACGAATCGGACAGCGGTGAGCGGCTGATCCGGGCGGTGAAGCAGGAGGGCGTGACGGTGGTCCGTGAGGAGACAGAGGATGCAGATGCGGTGGTACTTTTTCTGAATGGACAGGAGAGTGGCTTTCGCAGACTGGAGACACTCCGTATAAAGTGGCAGTGTCCGGTGGTTGTCGTCGGGCATGAAGAGCGTGTTTATTGCTATGAGGAGATCCGAAGTCTGGAGCTTGGTGCGGACGATTATGTTCCGGCAGGGACTGCGTCCAATGTACTGCTTCTTCGTCTGCAGAGATTATTTCGCCTGTACCGGGGACAGAACGGACCGTTTTATTACCGGAATGGTCTTTTGGAATGCCGGGACAAAAGAGACTATGAATGGCAGGGAAAGCCGCTTTGTCTTACCGGCAAAGAATACCAGCTGCTTCATCTTCTGCTCACTCATGCCGGGGAGGTTGTGACGCTGCAGGAGATCCTGCGGCAGGTATGGAATCAGAAGGAAGAGGCCACAGATGCATTAAATACAATGCTTCGCAAGCTTCGTGGAAAATTACAGGGAACACCGTTTAAGATTGTGAACCGGTATGGCATGGGGTATCAGATCACAGTCGGTCAATGATGGCAGTATTTGCAAAGTATGGGACAATAAATGAATATTTGTTGCGTATATTGTTATATAGAATGAGTGTACACAAAATATATTGTTTATGCGGCAGGGAAACCTGACGGAAAGGAAGGGGATTTATGAAGTTTACGAAAATGCATGGGTGTGGTAATGATTATGTATATGTAAATTGTATGGAGAAAATGCTTGAGGATCCGGATAAAGTGTCCCGGTTTGTCAGCGACCGTCATTTCGGCGTGGGCTCTGATGGATTGATCCTGATCTGTCCGTCGGATCAGGCGGATTTTCGGATGGCAATGTATAATGCGGACGGATCCGAAGGAGAGATGTGCGGAAACGGTATCCGCTGCGTGGCAAAGTATGTTTATGATTATGGTCTGACGGACCAAACAAGTATTTCCGTGGAGACAAAAGGTGGTATTAAGTATCTGGATCTCACTGTGAAGGAGGGAAAGGTATCTCTTGTGAAGGTGAATATGGGGTCTCCGATCTTAAAGCCTTCCCTGATCCCGATCCGCTCCGAAAAAGAGCAGTTTGTGGATGAAACGGTTACGGTAGACGGAAAGGTTTACCGTATGACAGGCGTTTCCATGGGGAATCCGCATGTCGTGACATTTGTGGATGACACGGCATCACTCAATCTGGAAAAGATCGGACCGTCCTTTGAAAATCATGAATTGTTTCCGAACCGGATCAATACCGAGTTTGTGCAGGTATTAAGCCGCCATGAGATCAATATGAGAGTGTGGGAGCGCGGCTCCGGAGAGACTCTTGCGTGCGGAACAGGAACCTGTGCGTCTGCAGTGGCATGCGTATTAAACGGAAAGACCGATGAGCATCTGACCGTACATTTGCTGGGAGGAGATCTTGAGATCTTCTATGACCGCGCGAATGATACGGTATGGATGACCGGTCCGGCATCAGTTGTTTTCGATGGAGAGCTCAGCGAAGAATCGATTAAGAAAATAGGATAGATGGAAAGGAAGAGATATCATGCAATTAAAAACATTGTTGGAGGATGTAGACTATCAGCTTGTACAGGGAAATGTAGAGCAGGAAATCTCTGCGCTGATCTATGATTCCAGAAAAGCAGCACCGGGAGCTGTTTTTGTCTGCATCTGTGGTGCGGTAAGAGACGGACACGATTTTGCGGCGGAGGTAACACAGAACGGCTGCCCGGTGTTGATCGTGCAGAGGGACGTGGATGTGGCAGAGGATGTGACAGTGATCCGTGTGGAGGATACAAGACTGGCACTGGCACAGACCTCGGCAGCATTTTTCGGACATCCGGCAAGAGAGCTGACAACGATCGGTATCACCGGCACCAAGGGAAAGACCACAGCGACCTATATGGTTCGTTCCATTCTTGAGCATTCCGGCTATAAGACAGGTCTGATCGGTACGATCGAGACGATCATCGGAGAGGAAAAGATCCCGTCTGCCAATACTACACCGGAGTCTTATGTGGTGCAGGAATCCTTCCGGAAGATGGTGGATGCCGGCTGTAAATGTGTTGTCATGGAGGTGTCCAGCCAGGGACTGATGTTGCACAGAGTCAGCGGCTTTGTGTTTGACTATGGTATCTTTACGAATCTGGAGCCGGATCATATCGGACCAAACGAGCATAAGGATCTGGCAGATTATATCCACTGTAAGAGCCTGCTGTTTAAACAGTGCCGACAGGGTATTTTCAATGCCGATGATTCCCATCTGCAGGAGATATTAGAGGGACATACCTGTGAGGTGGAGACATACGGATTTTCAGAGGATGCAGATCTGCGTGCTTCCAATGTACATTTGATGGATAAGGGCGGTACACTCGGTGTGGCTTATCATATGAACGGCAAGCTTGATATGGATGTCGAGATCGATATTCCGGGCAAGTTCAGCGTTTATAATTCCATGACGGCGATCGCAATCTGCAGACATTTTGGCGTGAAGGAGGAGACAATTCTGGATTCTCTGTCAAAGATCCGTGTTAAGGGACGTGTAGAGATCGTTCCCGTATCATCAAAGTTTACACTGATGATCGATTATGCACATAATGCGATGAGTCTTGAGAGCCTTCTGTCAACCTTGAAGGAATATCATCCAAAGAGACTTGTTTGCCTGTTTGGATGCGGCGGCAACCGTTCCAGAGACCGCAGATTTCAGATGGGCGAGGTTTCCTCAAGACTTGCAGACTTGACGATCGTTACATCAGATAATCCGAGAAACGAGGAGCCGCAGGCGATCCTTGATGATATTGTGACCGGAGTGCAGAAGGCAGATGGCAAGTATGTAACGATCATTGACCGTGCGGAGGCAATCCGCTACGCAATTGAGAATGCGAAGGAGGGTGACGTTATCGTGCTTGCCGGCAAGGGGCATGAGGATTATCAGGAGATCAAAGGAAAGAAGCATCATATGGATGAGCGTGAGCTGGTAGCTGACGTTGTCCGTGATGGTAATTTTATTAAGTAAGGGAAAGAAGATTTATGATTTTTGCTGACGTGATAGTGGATATATCGGTCAAAAGCCTGGATCGTCCGTTTCAGTATATTGTGCCGGAGGAGATGATCGATGATGCCGTGATCGGTGCGATGGTCATCATCCCCTTTGGAAGCGGCAACCGGGAGCTTAAGGGCTATATCATCGGTCTGTCCGGTGAGGCAAAGTTTGACGTGGAAAGAACCAAAGCAATAAAGGAAATCGTGAAGCAGGGAGTGGTTGCAGAATCACACCTGCTTTCCCTTGCTTATTGGATCAAAGAAAATTACGGCTCCACAATGAACGATGCGATCAAAGCGGTGCTTCCGGTGCGGCGTGAGATCAAAAAGAAAGTAAGCAAAACCGTATATCCCTGTCAGACGCGCAGTGAACTGGAACAGACCATGCAGGAGTTTGCAAAAAAGCACAATCAGGCGAGAGTCCGGGTGCTGCAGGCACTTCTTAATCAAGAGGATTTTGAGCAGGGAATTCCTTATGAAAGGCTGAAGCAGGAGGCTGGTACAACGATGGCAGTCCTGCACGGGCTTGAGGAAAAGGAAATCGTGTCCGTGACGGAGGAAAGGCAGTACCGCAATCCGGTCATGAGGGCAGGTGAAAGAGATCAACAACCGGTGTTAAATGACCAGCAGCGAAGGATTGTAGATACCGTGACCGGGGATTACCGGCAGGGTATCCGTAAAACATACCTGATCCATGGTGTGACAGGATGCGGCAAAACAGAAGTCTATATGGGAATCATTGAGAAGGTGATTGCAGAGCATAAGCAGGTGATCGTGCTGATCCCCGAGATCGCGTTGACGTTCCAGACCGTGAGCCGTTTTTACCGGAGGTTTGGGGAGCGCGTATCGGTCATGCACTCCAGACTTTCCCAGGGAGAGAAGTTTGATCAGTTTGAACGTGCCAAGGCGGGGGAGATTGATATTATGATCGGACCACGCTCGGCACTGTTTACGCCGTTTGAACATCTGGGACTGATCGTGATAGATGAGGAGCATGAGACAAGCTATCAGAGTGAAATGCCGCCGAAATACCACGCCAGAGAGGTGGCAGTACATAGGGCGTCTATGGTCGGTGCGAGTGTGATCTTAGGCTCTGCCACACCTTCTCTGGAATCCTACTATCGGGCACAAAAGGGGCGTTATACGCTATTTACACTGACAAAAAGGGCGGGAGGAGCCAGTCTTCCGAAGGTCTGGGTGACGGACCTTCGCGAGGAGCTGGAACGGAAGAACCGGTCAATCTTTGGCGGAAAGCTGATGGAGCTTATGCAGGACCGGCTTGCGAAAAAGGAACAGATCATCCTGTTTTTAAACCGGCGCGGCTATGCGGGTTCCGTGTCCTGCCGGAAGTGTGGTGAGGTCATCAAATGCCCGCACTGCTCCGTGTCGATGACAGCACATATGCATTATGGCAGACTCGAGCATCTGGTGTGTCATTACTGCGGCTATCAGGCAACGATGCCGGCTTTGTGTCCGAAATGCCGGTCGAGGTATATCGGAACCTTTGGCATCGGCACGCAGAAGGTGGAGCAGCTTGTCCGCGAACATTTCCCACAGGCGCGTGTGCTACGGATGGATGCGGATACAACAACCGGCAAGGAAGGGCATGAAAAAATCCTTCGGGATTTTGCTGCGGGAAGTGCCGATATTCTGATCGGAACACAGATGATCGTGAAGGGACATGATTTTCCGAATGTAACGCTTGTAGGGATCCTTGCGGCGGATCTTTCCCTGAATGTGGGGGATTTCCGGGCAGCAGAGAGAACATATCAGCTTCTTGCACAGGCAGCAGGAAGAGCCGGGCGCGGCGAGAAGCCGGGAGATGTCGTGCTTCAGACATATCAGCCGGAGCATTACAGTATTGTTTCGGCTGCGAAGCAGGATTACCTTGGATTTTACGAGCAGGAACTGATCCAGAGACAAATCTTGCATTATCCGCCGGTTTCTAATATACTAGGGGTGTTGGTGCTTTCCGAACAGCGTGGACATGCGCAGGAGCTTGCGGACAGGCTGGCAGAGCAGATGAGACGGTATGAGCAGGTAGTCATACTGGGACCGGCACCGGCATCCTTGTCCAAAGCGAAGGACGTATACCGGTATGTGATCTATGCTAAATGCGCAGATTACCGTATTCTGCGTCAGATCAAGAATGGACTGGAACAATATATGAAGGCACAGGAAACATACAGGGACTGCAGACTGCAGTTTGATTTTAATCTTTAAGTCAGGGAGCATTTCCCGGAGAAAGGCAGGTAATACTATGGCAATTCGTACAATACGAACCATTGGAGATGAATTATTATATCAGAAATCAAGGGAAGTTAAGAAAATGACCCCGAGAATACAGACACTGATCGAGGATATGTTAGAGACTATGTATGATGCGCAGGGCGTTGGTCTTGCGGCACCGCAGGTGGGTGTTTTGAAACGGATCGTTGTGATCGATGTGTCACCGGAGGGGGATCAGCCGATCATTCTGATCAATCCGGAGGTCATCGAAAAGTCCGGTGAGCAGACCGGTTACGAGGGATGCTTAAGTGTGCCTGGTAAAACGGGCATTGTTACAAGAGCCAATTACTGCAAGGTAAAGGCGTTAAATGAGAACATGGAAGAGATCATTGTCGAGGGAGAGGAGCTTTTGGCGAGGGCACTTCAGCATGAGATCGCTCATCTGGAGGGAGAGCTTTATGTTTCTCTGGTCGAGGGAGAGCTTCTGAACAATTCTGATCTGGAAGAAGAATAGACTTGTGGAGAGGTGACAGAGTATGAGAGTAGTATTTATGGGAACTCCGGATTTTGCCGTACCGACACTTGCGGCATTGTTAGAAAGCCGTCACGAAGTGGTCGGTGTTGTCACGCAGCCGGATCGTCCGAAAGGACGAAGCGGTAAGCTGCAGCCATCCCCGGTAAAGGAGAAGGCGCTGGAGGCAGATGTGCCGGTGCTGCAGCCGGAAAAGGTAAAGGATCCGGCATTTTTGCCGGAGCTTGAGAAGCTTGTACCGGATGTGATCGTTGTCGTTGCGTTTGGACAGATTCTGCCGGAAAGCGTATTAAACCTTCCGAAATACGGCTGTATGAATGTGCATGCATCACTGCTGCCAAAGCTGCGCGGTGCTGCACCGATCCAGTGGTCCGTGATCGACGGTGACAAAGAAAGCGGCGTGACGATCATGCAGATGGATAAGGGACTGGATACCGGAGATATTCTTCTGGTGGAGAAGTATACGCTCGATCCGAAGGAGACCGGAGGAAGTCTGTTTGACAAGCTTTCCGGGCTTGGAGGACCACTTTTATTACAGGCTTTAGAGCAGGCGGAGCAGGGAACCTTATCTCCGGTACCGCAGGAGCATGAGAAACATACCTATGCCAAAATGCTTTCCAAAGCACTGGGGGAGATTGATTTTACAAAGGATGCGATTGTGATAGAAAGACTGATCCGTGGCTTAAATCCGTGGCCGAGTGCATATACGCATCTGGATGGCAAAATGCTTAAGCTCTGGGATGCTGATGTGAAGGCTCAGGAGCAGACACCGGTAGCGAAGCCGGGGCAGATCGTGGAGGTTGGAAAGGATTACTTTACGGTGCAGACCGGAAGAGATCTTCTGGTGATCCGTTCTCTGCAGCTAGAGGGTAAGAAACGCATGGATACAGAAGCGTTTCTGCGGGGATATTCTCTGACAGAGGAAAGTATTCTTTCGTGATAAGAGGATTTATTTGTGAAAGAACCCGTTAAGGGTTCTTTCGTTTGTGTATATCGTTAGGGCATCGGGAAAGATGCGAATACAGAGATGGAGGATTCAGACGGAATGCCACAGGAGAGAAGACAAAATCAGTACACGGGAAAGAAGACAGGCGGAGCGGGCAGCCGGAGCGGGCAGATAAGAAGTGTAAGACAGCTTGCGCTGGAGGCGATGACAGCAGTAATGGATAACGGTGAATACTGTGATAAAGTGCTGCACCGCATATTGGAGCAACAGACGGGACTTGACCGGAGAGACAGAGCGTTTTTGATGCGTCTTGTCGAGGGAACGATCGAGCGCTGTGTGGAGATCGATTATGTAATCGACCGTTACTCCAAACTTCCGGTGGCAAAGCAGAAGCCGATGGTACGGCAGATCCTGCGTCTGGCGGTCTATCAGATCATGTATATGGATCAGGTGCCGGACAGTGCAGCGTGTAACGAAGCGGTCAGGCTTGCCTGCACGAATCATCTGATCCCGCTCAAGGGCTTTGTCAATGGTGTTTTGCGCAACGTGGTCCGTTTTCATGAGGATACACCGTACCCGAAGGCAAAGGAGAATCTTGTGCGTCATCTCAGTGTGTGGTACTCCATGCCGGAATGGATCGTGACACGTTTTATGGAGCAGTACGGTCCACAGCAAACAGAGGCGATATTAAGAAGCTTTCTGGATGAGGAACGCGGCATCAGTCTGCGATGTAATCTGTCCAGAGCGTCTAAGGAGGATATCGTAGCTTCTTTGCGTAAACAGGGCGTTACGGTAGAAGAGGGCAGACTGTTTCCGAATGCACTGCGTATCCGTGACTATGGCAGATTAAATGAACTGGAGGCATTTGAGAAGGGCTGGGTTCAGGTGCAGGATGAAAGTTCGCTGATCGTGGGAGAGGCAGCACCGGTAAACGAAGACAGCGTTGTGATCGACGTCTGTGCCGCACCGGGTGGAAAATCAATCCACATTGCCGACAAGATGCATGGGGAAGGACTGATCCGTGCGTGCGATCTCACCAAGGAAAAGGTTACACTGATCCGTCAGAATCTGATCCGGACAGGTTTTCATAATGTGAAGCTCAAAAAGCATGACGCGATGGAATTTATCCCGGAATGGGAAGAGACCGCTGATGTGGTCGTGGCGGATCTGCCATGCTCCGGTCTTGGTGTGATCGGACACAAGGCAGATATCAAATATAAGACAAAGCCGGAGGATATCCGGGCATTGGCTGTGCAGCAACGCAAGATACTGAAGAATGTATACCGTTATTTAAAGCCGGGCGGAACGCTTTTATACAGCACCTGTACGATCGCTCCGGAAGAGAATGAGGAGCAGGCGGCATGGATCGCAGAAAAGCTGCCGTTAGAGCCGGTGATGCTGAAAACACTTTTGCCGGAGAGCGTATTAGGGGAATGTGCTGAGAAAGGATATCTGCAGGTTTTGCCGGATCTTGCCGGTGGAGACGGATTCTTTCTGGCGGCATTTCGGAGAAAGGAGCAGGCGTGATGGAGCGGATTGATATTAAAAGCATGGATATGAAGGAGCTGCAGAGCTTCATCGAAGCCATGGGCGAAAAGAAGTTTCGTGCAAAACAGCTTTATTCCTGGATGCACCAGAAACTGGTGACAGATTTTGATGAGATGACCAATCTCTCAAAGGCTTTCAGAGACCGGTTAAAGGAAAAATGCAGTCTTGGCGGCGTGCAGATCCGGCGAGAGCAGATCTCGAAAAAGGACGGTACCCGCAAGTTTTTAATGGAGCTTTCCGATGGCAATATGGTGGAGACGGTGCTGATGAAATATCATCACGGCAACAGTGTCTGCGTGTCCTCGCAGGTTGGCTGCCGGATGGGCTGCCGTTTCTGTGCCTCCACCGTGGGAGGACTGACAAGAAGTCTGGCAACCTCGGAGATCTTAGATCAGATCTACGAGATTGAACGTCATATCGGAGAGCGAGTCTCCAATGTGATCATCATGGGAATTGGAGAGCCGCTTGACAATTATGAGAACGTGATCCGTTTTATCCGGATGCTGTCCGATGAAAACGGACTTCATATCAGTCAGCGTAACATTACGCTCTCTACGTGTGGTCTTGTGCCGAAGATCTATGATCTGATGAGGGAGGAGCTGACGATCACACTGGCAATCTCGCTTCATGCACCGAACGATGAGATCCGCCGGGAAATGATGCCGGTAGCAAACCGTTTCTCGATGAACGAGATCATGGATGCGTGTCGTAAGTACATTGAGGAGACGGGCAGACGTATCACATTTGAGTACACAATGGTACAGGGAACCAATGACAGCAGAGAGAATGCACTGGAGCTTGCCGCAAGGCTGCGCGGTATGCTGTGTCATGTCAATCTGATCCCTCTGAATGCAGTGGAGGGAAGGATGGGACACCGCTCGGTTCCTGAGAATATCCGTCAGTTTCAGAGTGTGCTTGAGTGCCACCATATTAATGTGACGATCCGGAGAGAAATGGGAAGCGATATTGACGCAGCATGTGGACAATTGCGCAATAAAAATCGCTGATATTGCTGCTTCCCTGATTTTACTTGCCTTTTTGGGGACACTATAGTAAAATGTAATATGTATATTAATGATTAAATACGAATGAAAACAATCAGACGGCCTTATGAACCGTCTGCAGTCAGTTACCAAATAAAGACAAAGGAGGGGAAACTACATGAAGTCATATTCAAAAACGGATGTCGGCATTAAGCGGACCATGAATCAGGATAGCTTGTTTTGCAGTGACAGCCCAGTGGGTAGTTTCCGGAATCTGTTTATCGTTGCCGATGGAATGGGTGGTCACAAGGCAGGCGACCGTGCATCGAGATTATGTATTGAGAATATGGTAGCACAGGTTCGAGAAAGCGCCAGCAAGACGCCGGTTACAATCTTTGAGGAGGCAATCACATATGCTAACCGCGCTGTTTATGAGTCGGCGAAGGAAGATATTGAATTTGAAGGCATGGGAACCACGATGGTGGCATGTACATTACAGGAGGATACTCTTTATGTTGCCAACATTGGCGATTCCCGTTTATATTTATTGAGAGATGAATTGCAGCAGATCACCACGGATCATTCTTTGGTGGAGGAGATGGTCAAGATAGGCAATATCACCGAGAGCGAGGCGAGAGTCCATCCGCAGAAGAACATTATTACGCGGGCACTCGGTATTGATGAGATGGTGCAGGCAGACTATTTTGAGCTTCAGGTCAGAGAGGGAGATGTGATCCTTCTTTGCAGTGACGGATTGACGAATATGGTGGAGGATGAGGAGATAGAATATATCATCCATCATGCAGGATCTCTGGAGGAAGCAGGAGATCAGCTGATTGATCAGGCAAATTATAACGGCGGCAGCGATAACATTACAGCCGTACTCGTTCAGGTATAGATTGGAGGAAAAGCATGATAGGTCCAGGTATGATGATAAGTGATCGTTATGAGATTATAGATAAAGTAGGATCCGGCGGAATGGCAGATGTGTATAAGGCGAAGGATCATCGTCTTAACCGTTTTGTTGCGATCAAGGTACTTCGTCAGGAATACAGCAGTGATGCAAAATTTGTGGCAAAGTTCCGTGCGGAAGCACAGTCGGTAGCAGGATTATCTCATCCGAATATTGTGAATGTATATGATGTTGACGAGGATGAGAATTACAATTATATCGTGATGGAGTTAGTTGAGGGAATCACGCTCAAGAAGTTCATCGAGAAAAAGGGCAAACTGGAGGTCAACGAAGCTGTCGGTATCGCTGTGCAGATCGCACAGGGGATGGAGGCTGCACATGACAATCATATTATCCACCGTGATATCAAGCCGCAGAATATCATTATCTCCAAGGAAGGCAAGGTGAAGGTGACAGACTTTGGAATCGCCAAGGCAGCCACCTCCAATACGATTACCTCAAATGCAATGGGATCTGTGCATTATATCAGCCCGGAGCAGGCAAGAGGCGGCTACAGTGACGAGAAGAGCGATATCTATTCATTGGGCGTTACAATGTATGAGATGCTCTCCGGCAATGTTCCTTTCGAGGGGGACAGCACGGTAGCAGTGGCATTGTCACACATTCAGGAGGAGGCAGCGCCTCTTCATGAACTGGATCCGGAGATCCCGATGAGCTTATCCAAGATTGTTCGCAAGTGTATGCAGAAGAAGCCGGAGCTGCGTTATCTGAATGCAGCAGCCCTGATCGCTGATCTGAAGCGTGCGGTCAGCGAGCCGGATGGAGAATATGTCAAGCTGGAATCTATGGTTGTAGATCCTTCTCCGACCAAGAAGATTTCTGATATCGAGTTAAATGCGATCAAGGAAGCATCCCGGGCAGTGGATCCGGTTACAGATGATAATTTTGAGGAAGAACCGTATTATGAGGATGATGCGATCGATCCGAAGTTGGAGAAGATCTTAAAAATCTGCAGTGCCGTAGTGGCAGTGATCATCATTATCGGTGTTGTCCTGATCATCGGCAAGTTCGCCGGCTGGTGGGGACATTCCGGCAAGGATAAGGATGTGGCAAGTGCGACAGCGACACCGACAGCAACGGCAGTTGTTGCGGAGGATGGTCAGGTTGTTGTGCCGGGCATCATTGGTAAGAGCCTGGAGGATGCGGAGCAGATGCTCACCGACAAGAATCTTCACTGGCAGCTTAAGCCGATCGAGGCAGATGAAGATCCGAACATCGTTACGGATCAGGAGCCTGCTGAGGGGGAGATAGTAGACGAGGGTGCCCGTGTGACTATTTACTACAGTCAGGGTGATTCCGGTGTGACGATTCCGGATGTATCCAATAAGACAGAGGCAGATGCCCGTACTATGATCGAGAATGCAAAGCTCAAGGTAGGATCTGTTTCCGAGGAATATAACAACACCGTTGCAAAGGGCAACGTGATCAGCACGGATCCGGTAATCGGCTCCAGTGTAGATGAGGGAACCAGTGTCAATCTCGTACTCAGTATGGGGGCAGAGGGCAATCAGGCAGTTGTGCCAAACCTGGTCGGCAAGAAGGAGTCTGTAGCGCAGGAGCGTCTGACTTCCGCCGGCTTAAAGTCAAAAGTAACTTATATTTATTCCGATAAAACAAAAGGAACCGTAATCAGTCAGACACAGAAGTCGGGTTCGAAGGTAGAGAAGGGTAGCGTGGTCGAATATTCCGTCAGTCTTGGAACGAAGGCAGTTGAGCCGACCTCGACACCGAAGAGTGACAGCACCTCCTACAGCTATGAGGGAAGTGTTACAGTAGCGGATAATCCGTTCAGTAGTCCGGACGATGATCCGGCGATGATCAAGGTGGTACTGACACAGGATGGCAAGTCACAGCCGGTATGGAGCGGAACGTTAAGCTACGACGATTTCCCGAAGGAGTTTCCTGTTAAGGGCTGGAGTGAGAACAGCGGAACGATTACTGTAACAAAAGACGGACAGACGATCGGTACCTATACCGTGGACTTCCAGAAGACGGCGAAATGATGAGAGGAAAGATTATACGAGGGGTCGGAGGCTTTTATTATATCCATCCAGAGTCTGCAGCAGCCGATGTACTGATCGAATGCAAGGCAAAGGGGATATTCCGCAACCGCAATATCAAACCGCTGGTCGGGGACAATGTGGAGTTTGAGATGTTGGATGAGCAGGCAGGAACCGGCAATATCACCGAGATACTGCCGCGCAGGAACGCATTGATCCGTCCGGCATCTGCCAATGTGGATCAGGCGGTCGTTGTGTTTGCACTGTCTTTTCCGAAGCCGAACTTAAATCTTCTTGACCGGTTTCTGCTGATGATGCAGACGCAGGATATTCCGGTGATCATCTGCTTTAATAAATCAGATGACCAGGAGGAAGAGGAGACGAAAAGAATTGTTTCCCAGTACAGGGCCTGTGGTGCAAGAGTACTTGTGACGAGTACCATAAATGGGACAGGTATGGAGGAGCTTCGAGAGCTTCTGGAGGGCAGGACAACCGTGATGGCAGGTCCTTCCGGAGTGGGGAAATCCTCCGTGATGAATATATTATTTCCGAAGGCTCAGATGGAGACCGGAGAGATCAGCCGCAAGATCAAACGCGGACGCCATACGACGCGTCATACAGAGTTGTTTTGTATTGGCGGTCAGACCTATATTATGGATACGCCGGGTTTTACCTCGCTGCGTCTTCCGGAAATTGAGAAGGAAGAGCTGCGAAATTATTATCCGGAATTTGCGGAGCCGTCTCAAGAGTGTCGTTTTCTGGGATGCGTTCATATCAATGAACCGGACTGCGGTGTCAAGAATGCACTGGAACGGCAGGAGATATCCAGGGATCGTTACGACAATTACAAGCAGTTTTATGAGGAACTGCGCCAGCAGAAAAAATATTAGGGTATAATCAAAGAAAGGCATGGTATCACTATATGAGCGAATTAGCACCGTCAATTTTATCGGCTGATTTTATGCACTTGGGGGAGCAGCTGCATACTCTCGAGGAAAGCGGTTTGAAGGTTCTTCATGTGGATGTGATGGATGGAGTGTTTGTGCCATCGATTTCCTTTGGTATGCCCGTGATCAAATCAATCCGTACAGGTTGTCAGATGATGTTTGATGTGCATTTGATGATTAAAGAGCCGGCAAGATATATAAAGGAATTTGTCGAGGCAGGAGCGGACAGCATTACGGTTCATGTCGAGGCGTGCAGTGACATTGGTGAGACTATTACTGTTATGAAGCAGTATCCGGTCAAAAGAGCGCTCAGCGTGAATCCGGGAACGGATGTTAACGTGCTGATGCCGTATTTAGATCAGATCGATATGGTTCTTGTTATGGGGGTAGAGCCGGGATTTGGCGGGCAGAAGCTGATACCGGAGACATTGGAAAAGGTAAAGAAACTGGATCAGATTCGTCGTGAGAATGGTTATGACTATCTGATCGAGTTTGATGGAGGAGTGACACGCGATAATCTGTGCGAGATCATACAGAACGGAACTGATCTTGCCGTAGCCGGGACGGCTGTTTTTCGTGGTAACATAAGAGAAAATGTATGGGATTTACAGGAGGTGATCGCCGGTGCTTCTTGAAAATATCGCACTTGGCAAAACGCTGGAGGTCTATGTGGATCGTGACGGATACCGTTATCGACTTGTCAGCAAGGTGGAAAAGACAGGGGTCAAGAGAGTGTGTCTGACCGCAATCATGGCGGGGGGAAGAGCGTTTAAATTTCGCCCGGAGGATAACATACGTCTGGTTTACCGCAGTGAGGATCAGATGTGGGAATGGCTGAATGTCAAGGCTGGTCTTGGTAAACTGGACGATGAACCGGTTCATTATTTTGAAATCGTCAACAAAGGTCAGTCGTTTAATCGTCGTCAGGCGTATCGGGTAGCCATTGATGCGGATGTGGATATCGTTTTTTATCAGGTGCCGGGCAACAGACAGCGTCTGTCGTATGCTCCGTTGGTGAAGGAAGAGTACGAAGCACTTGTGGACGTGAACGGTGTGGAGCTGGAGCGGGAAGAGGATTCCAGATCCGGCAAGATATTCATCGAAAAGCGTCTCAGAATGGTTCCGATGAAGGAAGCCGTTGAGAAGAAGGCGCGCGGCTTTGTGCATGATATCAGTGAGACGGGGATGGGATTTTACAGCAACGAGCTTTTGGAAAAGGATAACCGCTTCTACACAAGGATTCCGTCGGATTACGGTCCGCTGCTGGTTCGATGTGTTGTCGTGCGGGTGGACGATCAAGTCAAAGGAAACCGCAAGTACCGCTATTATTACGGCTGCATTTATGAGGAGTCTGATCAGAAGCTGATCCGTTATATTTATGATATTCAGCGTAAGCAAATTCAGAAACAGCGCGACCGCAGAGAGTTTGAGTCATCAGTAAGAGAGATTATGAAAGAACGGAAGAAGTAATATGCTTGGAAAAGTTTTATTGATAACAGGTGGAAAAGTAAATATGGATTTTGCGGAGGAGTACACAGCTTCCCAAGAATATGATACGGTTGTCTGTGCGGACTCCGGTTTAAACACGGCATACCGGCTTGGTATGCCGGTTCATTATTTTATGGGAGATTTTGACAGTGTATCCCCTGAAATCCTCGAGGCATACCGTGAGGGAAAGGTGGAAGGCTCCGAGCATTGCGAATGGGTTCGTTATCCCAAGGAGAAGGATTATGTGGATACGCAGCTTGTTCTTGAGTGGATCCTTGAAAAGGGAGCGGATGAGATCACTTTTCTGGGAGCAACCGGAGGAAGACTGGATCATTTTCTGGCAAATATTAATATATTAATGCTTGCATTGAAGCAGAAGGTTCCGGCATATATCGTGGACAGCCGTAACAGGATACGTTTGACCGACAGTACGCTTTCAATCGAAAGACAGGATATGTATGGAAAATATCTGTCCTTACTGCCGTTGACAAGTACCGTGACAGGAGTGACACTGCGAGGGCTGAAATACCTGATCGAGGACTATACGCTTGAAGTAGGGATTGCCAGAGCAATCAGCAATGAGATGGATGAGACATCGGATAAGGCAGAAATTCTTCTTCGCACCGGTGTTTTGATCGTTGTAGAATCAAAGGATTGATGAACGTGTCTGGATCGTTTAGGCCTCTGGGTGAATCCAGTTATTTCGGTCGGCACGCTTGCGCTACAATGCGCTACGCAGCACTACATAACGCCTTACAAAACAAGGCGTAAGTAGTAGTGGCGAGCGCAAGTGCCTTTCGAAACATCTGGATTCACCCAGAGGCAAATACGGGAAGGCACGTTCATCCAACCGTTAGTGACAAGTCAATTTCCAGATCACAGTCTTCTGGGTATTTTAAGTTTTTACAAAGTAAAATCATATATCAGCCGATACCACCCAGTGCGATGCCAAGGATCAGAACAAGAATACAGATCGGGCAGTAGATGTATTTGCAGATCGGAAGAAACTTATTGGTGAACGGTTTCTCGCGCCCGGTATTTACCTGTGTTTCTACATATTTCTTACCACAAACCCAAAAGAACATAACGCCTGCAAGTCCGGCACCAAGCGGGCAGATATAGATAGAGAGAATATCCATCCAGTCGGATACGATTCCCTGAATACAGATGGAGATTGCGAGTGCGATAACAGCGATGATCCCGCAGGATATTTTACGATTCAGATGAAACAGCTCCTGTATTGTTGCGATCGGTGCTTCGTACAGATTGATCAGTGAGGACAGACCGGCAAAAAAGACAGCAACGAAAAAGATAATCGCGATCAGATGTCCGCCCGGCATTGATTTAAATAACGCAGGAAGATAAATAAACATCAGTCCCGGTCCACCCTGATTTAATCTGGCACCGGTTGTCGCCATTGCCGGAATGATCACCATTGCAGCAAGAAGGGCGGCAAGTGTATCAAACAGGGCAACTCTGCCTGCAGCAGCCGGAATATCCTCAGAATCGGAGAGATAAGATCCGTAGATCAGAGTGCCGTTTCCGGCAACCGACAGGGAGAAAAACGCCTGTCCCAATGCGAAGATCCATGTTGTCGGATCAGCGAAAGCTTTTGGGTTGATCCGGAAGATGTATTTATAGCCGTCCACAGCACCGGGCTGAAATGCCACATAAATACTGAGGATCACGAAAAGACAGAAAAAAACAGGCATCATGATCTTGTTTGCCATTTCGATACCAAGGCTGACGCCAAACATTAGAATGCACATTCCTGCAGCCAGTGCGAGGAGCTGCCAGAAATTGTTACCAAAGGCGGTTGCCATGCTGCCGAATTCTGTGCCAAAGCCCTCTGCGTCAGCCGGGGCAAGTGTCGTTCCGGTAAATGAACCGATCATATACTTGAGAATCCATCCCATCACAACGGTGTAACCGATCGCCATGGCAAGAGAACCGAGAACCGGAATGTATCCGAGGATACGTCCGATACATTTGTGACCACGCATTTCGCAGGCTGTGCCGAAGGCATCGACAGGTCCGGATTTGGTGGCACGTCCAAAGCTCATTTCCCCAATCACTCCGGTGGAGCCGATCAGTGCAACGAAAATGAAATAAGGTACGAGATAGGAACCGCCTCCGTACATGGAGACTCGGGTTGGAAACATCCAAAGATTGCCCATGCCCACTGCTGAGCCGATACAGGCAAGAATAAACCCCCATCTATTCTTAAATGAATCTCTATTGTTCATGATAAAATCCCCCATAACATAAATTGTGTGGCAAAAGCCACATATTACATACTACACCATTCTGCAGATAAAGTAAAATAGTAAATGAGAATGTGTCGGATTTCTAAATGAGAATACATTTAGTTGACATTAAATGATAATGCAGATATCATATATAATAAATGAAATAAGTAGAAAATGGTATACAGAAGGGCTGGAAGGAGAAGAGAAAGCGATGGAAAAGGAAAACGGGGGATTTTTCAATCCTACAATAAAGAAGTTTTGGAACTGTCTTTATCAGGAGGCGGTGGACTTAAAGCAGTGCGAGAAGTATATTGTGGATGCAATCGCTCTGGTGTCAGATGAGTTTGGGTTGATCAAGGTAGAAATGGAACTTACGATCCCGCCGAACCGTTATCAGCTTCACGGAGAGCAGCGCAGTGTCATGCTGGCAGCAAAGGAGGGCTTCGGAGAAAGCACGGACTTTTCGTTTGCCTTTACAACCGGAGGAAATGTGGTGTTTCATGTTGTATGGGACGAGGAACAGACAGATTACGGACGTGACGAGTTGGAAATCCTTCTTCGGGACGTATTTTTCTGGTATGACAGAAATATGAGACAGAATTTTCTGGAGCAGATCCTAAATACCGATATGGAGACCGGGGCTGCCAATCCATATGCATTTACCGGCTTTGCAGGGATGCTGATGGCACGCGGCATACTGGAACGATATTGTGTGGTATTTTTTAATATACATAATTTTAAATATGTCAATAAAGTCTTTAGCTACGCGGAGGGAGACCTGATCCTGCGTCAGTACACTTCGCAGATCCAGGCTCTTTTGCAGGAGGAGGAAAAACTTGCCAGACTGGGAGGTGATAATTTTGTTGCTCTGGTCCGGACAGAGAATACGGATGCGTTTATTCGGGAGCTGCAGGAAATGAAGGTGTTCTTCAGCAATAAACTAAAATCCCAAACCTTTATCTTCGGTGCGACGATCGGTGTCAGCCGTCTTGAAAAGGTTCTTACTGTAAGAGAGGTTATGTCGAGAGGAAGCATTGCCTATCAGGAGGCAAGAAGTTGTGGTGTGGGCGGCGTTGTCTGGTATTCCGATCAGATCTATCAGGAAATGATGGAACGCCAGAATGTGATCTCCAATTTTGCTTCTATTATGGAGCAGGGCGGCTTTGTTGTATATTATCAGCCCAAGGTAGACAGCCGTACCGACAGAATCTGTGGCGCGGAAGCACTTGTCCGCTGGGTGCAGGACGGAAAGCTGGTGCCGCCGGTTAAGTTCATTCCGCAATTAGAGCAGGAGGGAAGCATCTGCAGGCTGGATTATTATGTGCTTGAGCAGGTCTGCCGCCTGATCAAGTCAAGAGAAGAACGAGGGGAAGAGAACGTATGCATCTCTGTCAATTTCTCGCGGAAGCATCTGGAAGAGGTGGATTTTGTAGAGCATGTTATCCGGGTGATTGACCATTTTGGCATTTCGCATCATTATATTGAGGTGGAACTCACAGAGAGTGAGGATTTCCAGCAGTATGGGATCATGTCGGGGATTGTGGAAGGCTTTAAAAAATATGGGATCCATACCGCTATTGATGATTTCGGAACCGGATTTTCTTCATTGAATATGTTGAAGAAGGTAGACTTAGATATTGTAAAGATTGACAAGTCCTTTATTCCGTTGGAGGAGGAGTATGCCGGCAAAGACAAAGATATGATGATGCTGTGGAGCATTGTCGAGCTTCTGCACCAGCTTGGAAAGGAAATGGTTGCAGAGGGCGTAGAGACAAAGCAGCAGCTCGACTATCTTGAAAAGGTGGGGTGCCATATCATTCAGGGATATGTCTTTGACAAGCCTCTGCCGCAGAAGGACTTTGAAGAACGTCTTTTGCGGCAATACCAATAGAAAAGAGATAATATCCGCGGAATGAGACAAACAACAAAAAAGTTTTGTCGCTATAACATATTTGGAAAAGCATGGTTACCGGGCTGGATGCTGGCGTCCTTCTGTATCGATTTCGGTGCTGTCCGGATAGATCAGTTGCGAGATAGGGACAAACTCATAGCCCTTTTCCTGCAATGTTGTTATCAGTGTGTCCAGTGCGTCTGCTGTATACTTTGCACCGTTATGGCACAGAATGATTGAACCGTTGCCAAGATGCTTGTGCTCACAGACCGTTTTAATGATGGAATCGACTCCGTAATCCTTCCAGTCCAAGCTGTCTACATCCCATTGGATCGCGTGATAGCCGCATTCCTCCGTGGCGGTGATCAGCGTATCATTATAATCACCATAAGGCGGACGGAAAAGTATCATTTCTTTACCGGTAATCTCCTTTACCTTGTCATGGACGGACTGGATCTCCTGCTTACATTCTTCCAGAGAAAGCTTTGACATCTGCTTATGATTCTGGCTATGATTACCGAGGTCGTGTCCGCGTTCAGCAATCATTTTAACGTCATCCGGGTAAGACTCCACCCAGCCGCCTGTCATAAAGAAGGTGACATGAACCTTATGCTTATCCAGAATATCCATGATCTTTTTCGTGTCTTCGTTTCCCCATGCGGCATCAAATGAGAGCGCAATCTTCTTATCAGAAGTGTCTACGCAATATATAGGAAGTTTTTTGCTGCTTTTACTGTAAGTGGCAGAAGGAGCCGGTGAAGCGGAGATGTTCTGCGAGGTTGTCATAGCTTCTTTTTTTAATTTAGTCTGTCCATATGCAATTGAGATTCCGGAGATCAGGATCACAGACAATACGAAAAGACTACATTGAAGAAGCGATCCCTGTTCCAAAGATGAAATAAACTGTTTCATGGCAGTATCCTTTCACATCATATAAGGAGTGATGCAATATGCTTATTTACAGAGTATGCGTGGTGACTTTGTCCTATGATATCAGGGCAGAAAACAGAAGAAAAACAAAAAAATAAAAAAAATTCAAAAAAGGTGTTGACAAAAGTCGAAACGCGTGGTAAATTATATATCGTTGTCGCGCAAGATAAGCGAACAACAGACAAGCGGGAACGCTTGAGAGAAGCTTGATAATTGAACAGTAAAACAACCCTGAAAATTCTAATAAAAGATGTGAATCACATCTTAAA